>NZ_CP102629.1:1615000-1617500 GCF_024721585.1 Sphingomicrobium aestuariivivum | reverse complement strand
CGATGACCGGCAGCGACCATGAGCGCAAGCGAGACGGCCCGGAGTCCCCCGCGCGGTTGTGGGTTATGGGCAATAAAAAACCCCGCCTTTGGGGGCGGGGTGCGTGTGTTTTTTGTGATGGTTGCGGGGGTAGGATTTGAACCTACGACCTTCAGGTTATGAGCCTGACGAGCTACCGGACTGCTCCACCCCGCGTCACCAGCTGAGCCGTGATGACGGCACGCTTCATGCGTGCTGGCATTGGCTCGATCTATAAACACGAAAACCGCCGCCAGGGATCCAGCAGCGGTTTTTGTAACATTGAGAATGGGTCACTTCATACGGCGATCGCAAAGCCTGGCGACGACCTACTCTTCCGCAGCTTAAGCTGAAGTACCATCGGCGCTGTCCGGTTTCACGGCCGAGTTCGGGATGGGATCGGGTGGGGCACGGACGCTATGGTCACCAAGCTATGGGATCGTCGTATGAAGTATCTAGAAATCTTGGGGCGTTATCTTGCTGAGCGATACCGCATCATGTCGAGCCAAAGGGCTGTCGATGATGGTGGGACTCTCAAGCGCGAAAAGAGTAATTAGGACCGGTTAGCTCCATGCGTTACCGCACTTCCACACCCGGCCTATCAACGTGGTGGTCTTCCACGACTCGATGATACCTTATCTCAAGGGAGGCTTCCCGCTTAGATGCTTTCAGCGGTTATCCCGTCCATACATAGCTACCCTGCTGCACCGTTGGCACGATGACAGGTCCACCAGAGGTATGTTCACCCCGGTCCTCTCGTACTAGGGGCAACTCCTTTCAAGTATCGACGCCCACGGCAGATAGGGACCAAACTGTCTCGCGACGTTCTGAACCCAGCTCACGTACCACTTTAATTGGCGAACAGCCAAACCCTTGGGACCTGCTCCAGCCCCAGGATGTGATGAGCCGACATCGAGGTGCCAAACAACCCCGTCGATATGAGCTCTTGGGGGTTATCAGCCTGTTATCCCCGGCGTACCTTTTATCCGTTGAGCGATGGCCCTTCCACGAGGGACCACCGGATCACTATGACCGACTTTCGTCTCTGCTCGACCTGTCAGTCTCGCAGTCAGGCAGGCTTATGCCATTGCACTCTTGCAGACGGTTTCCAACCGTCCTGAGCCTACCATCGCGCGCCTCCGTTACTCTTTAGGAGGCGACCGCCCCAGTCAAACTACCCGCCACAGAGGGTCCCTGAACCGGATAACGGTTCGAGGTTAGACTGTAGAAAACATCAGGGTGGTATTTCACCAATGGCTCCCTTCCGACTGGCGCCGAAAGTTCAAAGCCTCCCACCTATCCTACACAAATGTTTCCCACAGCCACTCTGAAGCTGCAGTAAAGGTGCACGGGGTCTTTCCGTCTAACCGCGGGTACTCCGCATCTTCACGGAGAATTCAATTTCGCTGAGCAGGTGTTGGAGACAGTGGGGAAGTCGTTACGCCATTCGTGCAGGTCGGAACTTACCCGACAAGGAATTTCGCTACCTTAGGACCGTTATAGTTACGGCCGCCGTTTACTTGGGCTTCAATTCGGAGCTTGCACTCCTCCTTTTAACCTTCAAGCACCGGGCAGGCGTCAGACCCTATACGTCGTCTTGAAGCCGACTTAGCAGAGCCCTGTGTTTTTGATAAACAGTCGCTACCCCCTGGCCTGTGCCCCCCGCTAAAAGTTGCCTTCTAACGGGGCCTCCTTCTTCCGAAGGTACGGAGGCAATTTGCCGAGTTCCTTCAACACCCTTCTCTCAAGCGCCTTGGTATACTCTACCTGCCCACCTGTGTCGGTTTCGGGTACGGTCTATAATGGAGAGGCTATTTCCCGGCACAACTTGGCAGCCCGACCAATCCGATAAGGTCGAACTACATCCGCCATGCGTCACACATCTCCAGGTACAGGAATATTAACCTGTTTCCCATCGACTACCCCCTTCGGGCTCGTCTTAGGGGCCGACTCACCCTGCGCGGATTAGCCTTGCGCAGGAACCCTTGGGCTTTCGGCGAGAGGGCATCTCACCCTCTTTATCGCTACTCATGTCAGCATTCGCACTTCTGATATCTCCACCGTCGGTTACCCTTCGGCTTCACAGACTTACAGAACGCTCCGCTACCGCTCGTGATAAATCACGAACCCTAAGCTTCGGTGCATCACTTTAGCCCCGATACATCTTCGCCGCAGGAACCCTTATTTAGACCAGTGAGCTGTTACGCTTTCTTTAAAGGATGGCTGCTTCTAAGCCAACCTCCTGGTTGTTTTGGGATTCCCACATGCTTTCCCACTTAGTGATGACTTGGGGACCTTAGCTGTAGGTTAGGGCTGTTTCCCTTTTGACGACGGACCTTAGCACCCGCCGTCTGTCTCCCGGATAAGTCTCGTTGGTATTCGGAGTTTGGTTAGGTTTGGTACCGCTCGCGCAGCCCTAGCCCATCCAGTGCTCTACCCCCAACGGCATACATCCGAGGCACTACCTCAATAGTTTTCGCGG
>NZ_CP102629.1:1500000-1610000 GCF_024721585.1 Sphingomicrobium aestuariivivum | reverse complement strand
TCGTCGAGAATACCGGCGGCACCCCGACCACCCCGCCGACCACCCCGCCGACCAACGGCAGCGGCGAAGCGGCCGAGAGCTGCCCCGACGGCTTCACCAACTTCGGCACCATCGAGGTCGGCGGGTCGGGTTCGGGCGACGAGCGCCGCATCTGCCAGCTTCCGGGCCAGATCACGAACGACCTGTTCGTCGAGAATCTCGAAGGCGTCATCTACGCGCTGGGCGGCAAGACCGAAGTGGGCATCGACACCGGCGCCGACGGCAATTTGCCTGGCGGCGATGCGGCCAGCCTGACCTTCGATGCGGGCGTTGTCCTCTTCGGCCGCACGCAGGCCGACTTCCTCGTCGTCAACCGCGGCTCGCAGCTGTTCGTCCAGGGCACCGCTGATGCGCCGGTGGTCATGACCGCCCGCGCCAATGTCGTCGGGTCGGCCAATGCCGACACCATCGGCGAATGGGGCGGCCTTGTCATTCTCGGGCAGGCCCCGACCGAAGGCTGCGGCGACGGCACCACCAGCGCACCCTGCGGCGTGGCGGTCGAAGGCACTGCCGGTTCGTCCTATGGCGGCGTGGAGGCGGGCGACAGCTCGGGCTCGATCGAATATCTCCAGATCCGCTATTCGGGCTTCAAGGCCGCCGAGGATAGCGAACTGAACGGCATCACCCTGGCCGGCGTCGGCTCGGGCACCACCTTCAACCACGTCCAAGTCCACAACAGCTCGGACGACGGCATCGAGTGGTTCGGTGGCCGCGTGAACCAGAAGTATCTCGTCCTGACCGGCAACGACGACGACTCGATCGACGCCGACAACGGCTTCAAGGGCGCCATCCAATATGCGCTCATCATCCAGCGCGAGACCGGCGGCGACAAGCTGATGGAAATCGACTCGCCGGGCGACCAGGCGCTCCTGCCGCGCACCAACATCGAAGTGGCCAACTTCACCTACATCACCCCGCGTGACGGTGAATATGTCCACGTTCGCGGCGCCGCGGACATCGCGCTCTACAACGGCCTCATCGTCGCGGCCGGCCCCTGCATCGACATGGACGAGCAGAACACCGTCGATGCCAGCACCGGCCTTGGCGAGGAACTGGGTGCCCCGCGCATCAAGGGCGTCTACCTCGACTGCACCACCGACCCGATCCGCGACGATGCCGAAGTCACCGCGGCCGAGATCGCGGCGCTGTTCGATGGCTCGAGCAACACGACCTTCGACAGCTCGATCACGCTGCCCTCGCCTTATGCGATCTCGAGCGTGAACTTCATCAACTCGAACGCCGCGACCGAGTTCGACGATTACAGCGCCCTCCAGTTCGGCAGCTTCTTCGATGCGGTCGACTATGTCGGCGCCGTCGAGGACGCGAACGACGACTGGTGGGTCGGTTGGACCTGCGGCCTCGAAGGCCAGATGAGCTGCCTCGAGATCCCGTCCGCCGGCTAGCCGCCGCACCCGGACCCATGATGCGGGGAGCGGCGGCCGCCACGGCTGTCGCTCCCCCGTCGCCTAGACGATGCGCGTGAAAGACGACCCCATGACCAAGACCGCCACGATCAAAGCCCTCCTCGCGACCACCGCGCTTCTCGGCCCGCTGCCCGCGCTCGCGCAGGGCGCCCCGCCCGCCTCGCCCTCGGCCAGCATGGTCGGCGACCCCGAAGACCAGCAGGAGGAGACGCTCGAGGCTGCCCAGCCCGGTGCCGCCGACCCGCAGGACCGCATCGAGATCTCCGGTCCCGGCGCCAGCCGCGACGATGACGACCCCATCATCATCCGCGGCACCTATATCCCGAGCCCCGTGCGCGCGACCCCCGAGGTCGTCTCGGTGCTCTCGGCCGAAGACATCGCCCGCACCGGCGATGGCGACATCGCCTCCGCGCTCGAGCGCGTGACCGGCCTGTCGGTCGTCGGCGGGCGCTTCGTCTATGTCCGCGGCCTCGGCGAGCGCTATTCCTCGGCCCTCCTCAACGGCGCCCCGCTGCCCAGCCCCGAACCGCTGCGCCGCGTCGTGCCGCTCGACCTTTTCCCGACCTCGGTGATCGCCTCAACCGTCGTCCAGAAGACCTATTCGGCCAACTATCCGGGTGAGTTCGGTGGCGGCGTCATCAACCTCACCACCCGCTCGGCCCCCGAAGAAGGCTTCTTCTCGGTCGGCGGCGGCGTCGGTTTCGATAGCGAGACCAGCCTCAACCTCGGCTACACCTATTATGGCGGTTCGACCGATTTCCTCGGCTATGACGACGGCAAGCGCGCCCTTCCCGCGAATTTGAAGGCCGCCTTTGCCTCGGGCAACCGCATCACGCCGGGCGAGAATTTCAGCCTCGAGGACATCCAGAACCTCACGGCGAGCCTCGACAACGCCTCGACCAACCTCATCCAGACCACCTATGACGTGCCGGTGAACTGGTCGGGCGATCTCGGCGCGGGCCAGACCTTCGAGATCGGCGCGGCCGACCTCGGCGTCATCCTCGTCGGCGGCATCTCGAACAGCTGGCGCACTCGCCAGGGCAAGCGCGAATTCGGTGTCGCGCTCGGCGACGTCAACGCCCCCGATGCCGAGCTGTTCGCGCAGCAGAGCTTCGACTTCGTATCGACCCAGAACCGCGTCGTCGTGAACGGCATGGCCTCGACCACATTGTCGCTCGACGACCAGAAGGTCCGCCTCGTCGGCGTCTACATCCGCGACGCGCTCAAGGAAGCGCAGGTCAAGCTCGGCGAGAACCTCGAGGCGATCGCCCCCGTCGACCCCGCCGTCCCGACCCTCCAGCAGGGCGCGACCAGCTATTTCGAACGCGAACTCTATGACGGCCAGGTCGTCGGCGAATTCGAGTTCGGCGACTTCAACCTCGACCTGCGCGGCAGCTACGCCAAGTCGCGCCGCGACGCGCCCTACGAGCGCGCCTACAGCTACGTCTATTCGGACGAGTTCGAGGACTATGTGAACGACCTGCGCTCGCCCGGGAACAGCGCCACGCTGAGCTTCTCCGAGCTCGACGACGAACTGTGGTTCGGCGCGGTCGACCTTGCCTGGTATTTGCCGGTCGACATGCCGGTCACCCTCTCGGCGGGCTATGCCTATTCCGACAACAGCCGCGAGGCGATCCGCCGCGACTTCGACTTCTTCCCGCAGGCCGCGCTGCCCGACTATATCGCCCAGCAGCGCATCGACTATCTGCTGAGCGACTACAACGTCTACACCAGCGACATCATCCTGCGCGAATCCACCGGTGGCCTCGGTTCGGCGGCCTATGAGGCCAACCTGGAGACGCAGGGCGCCTATGGCATGCTCGAAGTCGAGCCGACCAATGACATCCTCCTCAACATCGGTGTCCGCTACGAGGACGGCAGCCAGTCGGTGACCCCGCAGACCCTGTTTGGCGAAACGCCGTCGGCGGCGACCACCCTCGAGCGCGACTACTGGCTGCCCGCCGGAACGCTCACCTGGAATTTCGCCGACGACATGCAGTTCCGTCTCGGTGCCTCGAAGACGATCGCCCGCCCGCAGTTCCGCGAACTCGCGCCGCAGCCCTTCGTCGACTATGAATCGGGCCGCACCTTCTTCGGCTCGCAATTCCTCACCGACAGCGAGATCCTGAATCTCGACGCGCGCTACGAATGGTATTTCGATCGCGACCAGATCTTCAGCCTCGCCGGCTTCTTCAAGGAAATCGACAATCCGATCGAATCGGCGGCCACCAACATCGGCTCCTTCTCGATCACCAGCTTCGCCAACGCGCCCAAGGCCCGCCTCTATGGCGCCGAGGTCGAACTGCGGAAATATTTCCCCTTCTACGACATGGGGCTGGAGAGCGGTTTTCTCGGCGATCGCCGCATCGCGGTCATCACCAACTACACCTACACCAACTCGGAACTGGTCGTGGGCGAGGATGACACCACGATCAGCTTCGTCAGCCAGCCCTCGGAAACGCTCGCCAGCTCGATCTTCAACGATGGCGCGCCGCTCACCGGCCAGTCGGAGCATCTCGTGAACCTCCAGCTCGGGCTGGAGAATGAGGAGCGCCTGTCACAGCAGACCTTCCTCCTGACCTATGCGTCGGATCGCGTGACCGCACGCGGCCCCAACGGCACGCCCGATTATGTCGAGACCCCGGGCGTCAATCTCGACTTCGTCTGGCGCGAAGGCTTCGGGATCGGCTCGAAGGAGCTCGAACTGAAGGGCGAGGTGCGCAACATCCTCGGCACCGACTATGAAGAGATCCAGACGCTCGGCGACAGCGAGCTTTTGATCCAGACCTACGAGCGCGGGACGAGCTATTCGCTCTCGGCCTCGCTGACCTTCTAATCGCTTTCCGGCGCAGCGCGGGCCGGGGCGCAAGACGCGCCCCGGCCCTCATGCTGTCGCATTTGAGTCAAAATCATGTCTTCAAAGAGTCACGAACTCGGGTAAGCGTAGGAAATCAGCGGGAAAGGGCAGCATGCTGAACGCGATTCTCAGGCGCCGCGGGCGACGCGGCGACCGGCTTGCCTTCGCCGAGCTTCACCTGCTCGCGCGAGCGCTGCTGATCGCCATCCTCGCCGCGCTTGTCGCGCGACTGCTCTTTGTCCTCGTCACTCCCGTCGGCCCACTCGGCGACTGGCGAGCCGCCGCCCCGCGGCTTCTCTCCGAACAGGCGCAGGCGAGCCTGCTTGGTAGCTACGATCCCTTCCCCGCTCCGGCCGCCGCCGTGGCCGCTGGCGGCGAGGGCGTGACCGACCTCGATCTCGAACTGTTCGGCACCACCCTCAATCGCGGCGCCGGGACAGGCAGCGCGATCATCGCGACCGAGGACGGGGTGCAGCAGAGTTTTGCCGTCGGCGACGAGGTCTCGCCCGGCGTCCGTCTCGCCGAGGTCGCCTTCGACCATGTCGTGCTTGACCGCGGCGGCGTGCGCGAGCGTCTCTACCTCGACGGTTCGGTGCCCGCCGACACGGTCGAGGTGCCCGACACCAGCAATGCCGCCACGGGCACCGAGGTCGCGCAGGCCGCGCGCATTCCCGACTACCCCTTCCAGCCGCGCATGACCGGCAACCGCATCACCGGCATCCGCCTGCCCCCGACGACCGACGCCGCGCTCCTTGCCGTCATCGGCCTGCGCCCGGGCGACGTGATCGTCGGCGTGAACGGCGTACCGGTGCGCAGCCAGGCCGATATCGACCAGCTCAAAGCCAGTCTCAAACCCGCCGCCCGCCTCAGCCTCGATGTCGAGCGCGGCGCCAGTACCGTGCCCATCGCGGTCAACCTTTAGAAGGTTCGTAAGCCCATGAAGCGTCTCTCCCTCGTCACTGCCGCCCTGATCATGGCTGCCACACCCTCGGTCGCCAGCGCGCAGTACATGCTGAACTTCCGCGAGGCCGACGTGCGCGCCTTCGTCGACGATGCCGCGCGGGTGACGGGACTGACCTTCGTCGTCGACAGCCGCGTCAACCAGACCATCAGCGTGGTCACCAACCGCGACCTCAGCCGCTCGGAATATTTCGAGGTCTTCCTCGCCACGCTGCGCGCGAACGGCCTCGTCGCCATCCCGATCCAGGGCGGCTATCGCATCCAGCCCGCGCAGGGAGCCGCGACCCAGCCGACGGGTGGACTGCGCGGCGCGGCGCGCAACCAGTTCGTGACCGAGATTTTCCGCCTCAACACGATCGATGCGGCGGGGGCGATCGAGACGCTGCGCCCGCTGGTCAGCTCCGAGGGCTCGATCACCGCCAACCGCAACGCCAATTCCATCATCGTCGCCGACTATGCCGACAATGTCGTGCGCATCCGGACGCTGATCGGGCGCATCGACGCCGACAATGCGACAACCGACATCGTCTATCTCCAGAATGCCGGCGCGCGCGAAGTCGCCGAGGCGCTCGAGGGCCTCAACGGCGGCGCGGAGGGCATCGCCGCCCCCGTGCAGGTCAGCGCCATCGACAGCGCCAACGGCCTGGCGCTTCGCGGTCCCGCCGACAGCGTGGCGCGCTATGCCAGCCTTGCCCGCGAGCTCGACGCACAGGCCGCGGGCGGGTCCGACATTCGCATCTACTGGCTCGAACATGCCGATGCCGAGGCGCTGCTTCCCGTGCTCCAGCAGTTGCTCGGCCAACCGGTCACCGTGACCTCGAGCGAACCCGGCTTCATCCGCGGTCAGGAAGGCGAAGGCACCGGCGCCGGTCCCGCCCAGCCGCCCGCACAGCCCGCCTTCTCGCAGACCGTTTCGGGCAACAATAACGGCATCGCCCGCTTCGGCCCCGCCGTCGTCACCCGCTATACCGGCACCAACGCCATCATCGTCGCCGCCAATCCCAATGTGCAGCGCCAGATCGGCGAGATCGTGCGCCAGCTCGATACCCGCCGCGAACAGGTGCTGGTCGAGGCGATCATCGTCGAGATCGGCGACAATGCCGCGCGCCAGCTGGGCGTCCAGTTCCTGCTGGCGGGCGAGAATTCGCCTTTCCTCGCCGCCAACTATTCCAACGCCCAGCCCAACATCCTCGCCGTCGGCGGCGCGATCGCCAATTACGAGCTCGGGCGCGAGACCAGCGTGAATGCCGACGGGGTGGTCACCAGCACCATCGACAGCCCGCTCGGCGACGGCGTGACCGAAGCGGCGGTTGCCTCGGTGCTCGGTACCAACGGCGGCCTCGCCGGCGGCGTCGTCAACCTTGCCGGCAACGCGCTGTTCGGCGCCATCGTCAACGCGGTCCAGTCGGATACGGAGTCGAACATCCTCTCGACCCCCTCGATCCTCACCCTCGACAACCAGGAAGCGCGCTTGCTGGTCGGTCAGGAAGTGCCGGTCACCACGGGCGAGGCGCTGTCGACCAATTTCGACAATGCCTTCCGCACCGTCGAGCGCCAGAATGTCGGCATCCAGCTCGACGTGAAGCCGCAGGTAAACTCGTCTGGGTCGATCAAGCTCTTCATCCGGCAGGAAGTCAGCTCGGTTGCGGGCCCCGTCAGCCAGGGCTCCGCCGACCTCGTCATCAACAAGCGCGAGTTCAAGACGGTGCTGACCGTCGATGACGGCGAGATCCTCGCCATCGGCGGCCTGCTCGACGAGAACGAGCGCAACACCATCGAGAAGATCCCGCTCTTGGGCGACATCCCGCTGGTCGGCGAACTGTTCAAGTCGCGCTCGCGGGCGAAGTCGAAGACCAACCTCATGGTCTTCATCCGCCCGACGATCATCCGCGACGCTGCCGATGCGCGCAACATGACCGCGCGCCGCTACGACTATATGCGCACCGCCCAGTGGTACAATAATCCGGGCTACGAGCCCTCGCTCGACGCGCTGGTCCGCGACTATCTCGGCGCCGCCGCACCGGTGCCTGCGCCGCTCGCCCCCGGCGATCGCTATTACTATCCGCCCGCCGTGGTCGAGGTGCCGCCCGCGGGCGAGACGATGCCGGAGGGCGCGCAGTGATCATCCGCCGCGGCAATCGCGACCCCATCGAGGAGCCAGGCAGCTTCGTGCCCGACGAGCTCCAGCCCGTGCCCGGCGACATGTCGCTCGAGGCCCCCGGCGCCGAGGTGCCGGTGAGCGCGGTGATCGACGTGCCTTATGCTTTCGCGCGCGAACATGGCGTGGTCATCCGCCCCGACGCCGGCGATGACCTCAAGGTCGCGCTGCGCGAGGGGAGCGATCCGTCGATCCTCATCGAGGTGCGCCGCTATCTCGCGCGCCCCTTCGGCGTGGACTTCGTCGATGCGGGCGAATTCGACCGGCTTCTCCACAGCCGCTATGCGGGCGGTGCTGCCGAGGGCTTCGACGAACTCGGCGGCGGCGATGAACTCGACGCGCTGGCCAGCGGCATCCCGAGCGCCGAGGACCTTCTCGACAGTTCGGACGACGCCCCCGCCATCCGCCTCATCAATGGCATCATCGCCGAAGCGGTGCGCCTCGGCGTCTCCGACATCCATGTCGAACCCTATGAAAGCGGTCTCGTCGTGCGCCTGCGCCGCGACGGTGTCCTCAAGGAGCATTTGCGCATGCCCGCGCATGCCGCCCCCGTGGTGGTGAGCCGCATCAAGGTCATGGCACGCCTCGACATCGCCGAGCGCCGCGTCCCGCAGGACGGGCGCATCGCCCTGAAGCTCGGCGGCCGCCAGCTCGACGTGCGCGTCTCGACCCTGCCCAGCCGTGCCGGCGAGCGGGTCGTCATGCGTATCCTCGACAAGGACAACGCCGGCCTCAGCCTCGACCTCCTCGGCATCTCGGGCGCCGCCGACGAAATCCTGCGCGAGGCGCTGGCCGAGCCCAATGGCATCATCCTCGTCACCGGCCCCACCGGCTCGGGCAAGACGACCAGCCTCTATGCCTGCCTCAGCCATCTCAATGACGGGCAGCGCAACATCCTCACCGTCGAGGACCCCGTCGAATATTCGATCGACGGCATCGGCCAGACGCAGGTCGATTCGAAAGTCGGCATGAGCTTTGCCGCTGGCCTTCGCGCGATCCTGCGCCAAGATCCCGACATCGTCATGGTCGGCGAAATCCGCGACAAGGAAACCGCCGACATCGCGGTGCAGGCCTCGCTCACCGGCCACCTCGTCCTGTCGACCGTCCACACCAATGACGCCGTCGGCGCGATCACCCGCCTGCGCGACATGCGGATCGAGCCCTTCCTCATCGCCTCGACGCTGCGTGCGGTCGTCGCCCAGCGCCTCGTGCGCCGCCTCTGCCCGTCGTGCCGCGAACCCGTGAAGGCCGACCGCTCGATCGCCGCGCTCCTCGGCTTCGATGAAGGCGAGATCATCTATCGCGCGCGCGGCTGCGAGGAATGCCACGACACCGGCTTCAAGGGCCGGATCGGCGTCTTCGAAGCGGTGCGGGTCGATCCCACCATCCGCCGCCTCATCGCCGACGGCGGCGACGAGGCGGTGATCGCGCGCCACGCCTTCCTTAATGCCCCCAACCTCGGCTCGGCCGCCCGCAAGCTGGTGCGCGCCGGCGAAACCACCCCCGAGGAAGCCATCCGCATCTCGCGCCACGAGGGTGAAGAGGGGCAGGACGACGCCGCCTGATGGCCGCGCGCTTCGCCTATCTGGCGGTGGACGCCAAGGGCCGCGAGAAGCGCGGTTCGATCGACGCGGGCAGCGAGGCCGAGGCCCGCGCCGCGCTCGAGAAGCGCCGCCTGCTGCCCGTGCGACTGACCGCCGGTGACAAGGCTGCGCCCGCTGCCGGCGGCGGGGCGAAACAGATCGGTCTTGGTCGCGGCAAGCATTTCAATGCCAAGGCGCGCGTCCTCTTCACCCGCCAGCTCGCCACCCTCATCAAGGTCTCGCCCTTGGAGGAAGCGCTACGCACCATCGCGCGCCAGTCCGAAAAGCCCGAGCATCGCGCGGTCGTGAACCGCGTCGCCGACCAGGTGGTCGAAGGCCGCCGCCTCGCCGATGCGCTCGGTAAGGAACCCAAGAGCTTCGATCCGCTCTACCGCGCGATGGTCGCGGCGGGCGAAAGCTCGGGCACGCTCGCCGAACAGCTCGACCGGCTGGCGGCGCTCCAGGAGCGGCAGGCGCAGATGCGCTCCAAGCTCCTTAGCGCGCTTGCCTATCCCGCCGTCCTCACACTCGTCGCCATCGGCGTGGTCGCCGCGCTCATGATCGCGGTCGTGCCCAAGGTGGTCGAACAATTCGAGGATGTCGGACAGCAGTTGCCCTTCATCACCCGCGTGGTGATCGCTTTGTCGGACTTCCTGTCCAATTACTGGTGGCTGCTTGCCGCGCTCATCGTCGGCACTGTCGCCATTGTCGGCGCGATGCTCCGCAACGAGCAGTTCCGGCTAAAATTCGACAGCTGGCTCCTGCGCCTGCCCTTTTTCGGGCGGCTCCTGCGCGACCTCAACGCCGCGCGCATGGCGCGCACGCTGGCGACGATGGTCGCCGCGCGCCTGCCGCTCGTCGAGGGCCTCGCGTTCACCGCGCGTACCATCTCCAACCGCCGCCTCGCCCAAGCCACGCGGGCAATGGAGGAAGAGATCCGCGGGGGCGGCAGCCTGTCGGGTGCACTGAAGCGTACGGGCCTCTTCCCGCCGCTCCTCGTCCACCTGACCGCGAGCGGCGAGAGCGCGGGCCAGCTCGGCCCCATGCTCAGCCAAGCCGCCGACTATCTCGAGCGCGAGTTCGACACCTTCACGTCGAGCGCGCTGGCCTTGCTCGAACCGCTCATCATCATCATCATGGGCGCCGTGGTCGCCGCCATCGTGCTCGCCATCCTGATGCCCATCCTGCAACTGCAAACCCTGATCGGATAAGTCATGACCAGTGCCCGCAAGAGTGCCCCCGCGAAGTCGAAGAAGCGCAAGAACGGCTTCACCCTCGTCGAACTGATGGTCGTGATCGTCATCATCGGCCTGCTCGGGACCGTCGTCATGATCAACGTGCTGCCCAGCCTCGACCAGGCCAACCGCACTAAGGCGCAGGCCGATATCTCGCAGCTGACCAATGCAGCCGAACAGTATCGCATCGACAATTTCAGCTATCCCGCGACGATCGAGGCGCTCAAGACGCCGCCCGCCGGCCTTGCCCAGCCCGACCGTTATCGCCCGGGCGGTTATGTCCGCGACATTCCCGCCGATCCGTGGGGCAACCCCTACCAGGTGCAGGTGCCGGGCCGGAACGGCGCACCCTTCGACATCTACAGCTTCGGTGCCGACGGCGCGATGGGCGGCGAGGGCGAGAATGCGGACATTTACGCCGGCTAGGCGAAACCGCGGATCGGCCGGTTTCACGCTGGTCGAGCTGATGGTGGTGCTGGTCCTGCTCGGGCTCGCGGCGACCGCCGTCGTCCTCACCCTGCGCCCACCCGATGCCGCGCGTGCCGAAGCGGTGATGCTCGCCGGCCGCATCGCGGCGCTGCGCGACGAGGCGATCCTACGCGGCCTGCCCACCGGCCTTGTCCTCCGGCAATCCGATTTCGCCTTCGAACAATATCGCAGCGGCGAGTGGGTGCCGCTCGACAACAACCGGTTCGACGGGCGCAGCCGCTTTGCCGACGGCGTTACTGCACGCGTCGGCGGCGAGGCGCAGGGACTTCGCTTCGACAATCTCGGCATGCCGTCCGCGCCGACCGTCTTCGTCCTCGACGATCGCGGCGGGCGCACCGCCACCATCAGCATCGCCGCCAACGGCAGCGTCGAGGCGCTCTGACGATGAAAGCGCCGCGCGGCTTCACCCTGATCGAGATGCTGGTCGCGCTGAGCGTCTTCTCGATCGCCGCCCTCGCGCTGCTCAGGATCGACGCCTATGCCGTATCGACCGCCGCCAATTTGCGCGAGAACGGCCTCGCCCGCCTCGTCGCCGCCAACGAGGCCGCACTGATCGCCTCGGCCCCTGCCGCGCCGACCCGCGGCCAGTCGTCGCGGCAGGTCACCAACGGCGGGCAGGCCTTTGCCGTCATCACCGATGTCGCGCCCACTCCCGACCCGCGCTTCCTTACCGTGACCATCACCGTGCGACCGCTTGGCGGCGGCCCGTCGAAGCGGCTCGTGACCGTCCGGAAGGCAGCGTGATGCAGAGGAACGGCTTCACCCTCGTCGAGATGCTCGTCGGCCTCACCATCTTCGCGCTGCTTGCCGGCGCGGGCGTGGGGCTCCTGCGCACCAGCGCCGACACACAGGTCGCGGTCGATGCCTCACTTGGCGAGCAGGCGCAGGTCGAACGCATCGCGCTCCTGCTCGAAGCCGACCTCGGGCAGGCGGTCATCCGCCCGACCCGCGACGGCAGCGGCAACGAACGCCCCGCCTTCATCGGCAGCACCGACAGCATGCTTTTCGTCCGCGGCGGCGTGATCTCGCTCGACGCGCGCCCGTCAAGCGACCTGCGCCGTATAGGCTGGAGCGCCGAAGACGGTCTCCTCGTGCGCCGTACCTACGAAGCGGTCGATGGCGGCGATGACGCGCTGCCCGAGGCGGTGCTGCTCGACCCGCTGTCGGGCATGACGCTCGCTTATCGCGATGCGTCCGGTGGCTGGGTCGAGCGCTGGCCCGACGGGTCAGGCGAGCCCATGCCACGCGCGGTGCGCCTCACCCTGTCGGCGCCGCGCATCCCGCAGACCGAGTTCATCGTGGCCCTCCCCGCGCTCAGCGCCAACGAGAGCGGTGCGGGGGCGCGCCGATGACCCGCTGGCGGGGCGACAAGGGGACCGCGCTCCTCTCGGTGCTGCTGATCGTCGCGGTGATGGCCGCGATCGCCGCCACCGCGCTCGACCGGCTCAGCCTCTCGACCCGCCTCGCCGGCAATGCACAGGTCGCCACGCAGGGGCGGCACTGGCTGGCGATGGCGGAAGAGCTTGCCGCCGCGCGGCTCGTCGAGGCGGGCCAGCTGTCGGGCGCCGACCAGGCCGCGCTTCTCGGCGTCGAGCGCTCGATCACCCTGCCCGATGGACAGGTGGTACGCGCGCGGATCGAGGACGGCACCAACTGCTTCAACGTCAATGCGCTCGTCCGCAAACGCAATTTAGGCACCTTGCAGGCGACCGCGCGCCGCGTGTTCCTGTTCCGCGACTTCCTCGTCCTGCTCGGCCTGCCGGAGGCCCGCGCCCAGCAGCTCGCCGACGCCGCAGGCGATGCGATCGACAGCGACATGCTGGCAAGGCCCCTTGGGCGCGAGGCACTCGCCAATGGCGATCCCGTGCCCAACCGCGCCCTCGCCAGCGCCGACGAGCTCGCTGGTATCGAGGGCATGGACGCCGCGACCTGGGACATGCTCCGCCCGTGGCTATGCGCCCTGCCCAGTCACGACCCCGTCACGATCAACGTCGAAACGCTGTCGCCGGAGCGCGCCGCGCTGCTCGCGATGCTCGATCCCGAACAGATCAGCCTGTCGGCAGCGCGCGCACAGTTGCTTGCCCGCCCCCGAGGCGGCTACGGGTCGGTTGTCGACTTCTGGCAGTCGGGTCCGCTGCGTGGCATCAGTCCGTCCCGCGGACGCGATGCGCAGGTGGCGGTCGAGACACGTTATTTCCGGCTCGTCTCGCGGGTCGGTGAAGGGGATGGGGAATTGCGGCAGGAGGCGCTCTTTTCGGTGGAAGGCGACGAGCCGCGCCTGCACGCCCGCCGCTGGACCAGCCGATGGTAGGGCGCACGCTCCTTCTCTGGTTGCCGACGCGCGCCGATGCCCCTGCCGCCTGCCCGTGGTGGGAAGTGGCCGAGGGGCGCCTCGTCGCGCATGGCAGCGACAGCGGCTGGTTGCCGCGCAGCGCCGAGGGTAGCAGCGAGCCCGTCACCACCATCGGCCTTGTCGGTCCCGCCGAGGTGCGGCTCGAGCCGCGCGCGGCCGATGCACCGACCAGCCCCCAGGCGAAGACCGCCGCCCGCCTCGGAGCCGAGGGCAAGGCACTGGGGACCGACCCGCATGCCGCCGTCTCGGACGCGTGGATCGCCACCACCGATGGGGCCCGCATGCAGGACTGGCTCGACTGGGCCGCGGCGCAGGACATCGCGCTCGACCGCATCGTCCCTGCCGCCGCGCTCCTGCCGCGCGACGGCGACTGGCACGAGGCGCGCTTCGGGCCGCACGTGGTCATCGCGAAAGACGGCATGGCCATCCCCGACGACGAGGCGCTTGTCGCCGCGCTCGTTGGCGATGCCTTCGTCGACAGCATGGACAATGACGCGATCGTCGATGCGCTTGTCGCCCTCGAGGACGGCGTGCCGGTTGACCTGCGACAGGGCCGCTTCGCGCGCGTCCGCCGCTGGAAACCCGATCCACGCCGCCTCCGGGAATTCGCCTGGCTCATCCTCGCTATCTTCCTCGTCGCGCTCGCCATCCCCGTCACCAAGGCGGTCCTGTGGGAGCGCGAGGCAGGCTCGCTCGACCGCGAGACCGCCGCCATCGCTACCGCCGCGCTCGGGCGCCCGGTCGAGGCTGCCGCCGCCGAAGCCGAACTGCGCGCCGCCATCGGGCAGGGCGGCGCCGCGACCGGTGCCACGCAGGCGATCGCGACCCTCCTCGCCGCGATGCAGGCCGAGCCCACGGTCGAAGCGAGCATGATCTTTTTCGGCGCCGACGGCATGCTCAACGCGCGCCTCGCCGCAAGCGACGCAGGCGCCATCAACCGCATCCTCATGACGCTGCAACAGCGGGGATGGACGGTGACCGCCAATCCGGTGCCGGGCGGCGACGGGCGCGCGGCAGTCGACCTTTCCCTGCTAGGTGGCGCATGAGCCCGCTCGCCGACTGGTACAAGGCACGCAGCCGTCGCGAGCAGCTCATGCTCGGTGTCATGGCGCTCGTCGCCGTGCCAGTGATCGGCTGGTTCCTGATGATCGCCCCGGCGCTGGGCTGGCATGACAAAGCGCGCGACACCTATCTCGACGCGACCGAACGCTATGGCCGTGCGGTGCTTCTCGCGGACCGTCTCGAAGGCGGCGGCGCGAACGGGGTTCGCATCACGCAGCCGCTCGGCGATTTCGTGGCCGCCTCCGCTGCGCAGGCGGGGTTCGCCCTCACCCGCAACATTCCCGACGGCGATGCGCGCGTCGATATCGGCATCGCACAGGCACGTCCCGATGCCGTCCTCGGCTGGATCGCGCAGCTGCGCGCCGCCGGCGTTGGCGTGGAATCGGTGCGGCTGACCGACAATGGCGAAGGCGGGGTCGCGGTCGATCTCGTGATCATCAAGGCAAATCGATGAAGAAACGCTGGTTCCTCTACGCGCTGGCGGTCTTCGCCATCGCGCTCGTCACGCTCTTCCCGCTGCGCCTCGCGCTCGACATGACGCTGGGACGCGACGCGCTCCTGTCCTCGCGGCAGGTCGCGGGCAGCATCTGGTCGGGCCGGATCGGCGACGTGATGGTCGGCGAGGAACGTCTCGGCACCTTCGATGTGGGCCTGCGCCCTCTACCGCTGCTGATCGGCCGCACCGAGGTCGATGTCGAGCGCCTGTCCGACCCCGACGGTCCCCTGACCGGGCGCTTCTTCCTGTCGGGACCGAGCGAAGGCGTCGCCAGCCTCGACGGGCGCGTCAATATCGGCGGGCTCGTGTCCCCGCTGCCCATCGACGCGGTGCGCTTCGAGGACGTCGATGCACTGTTCGACGGCGGGGCCTGCAAGAGCGCAGCCGGCACCGTGACCGCCATCCCCGCCACCGCCATCGCCTTCCTTGCCGGCGAGCTTTCGGGACCGGTCAGCTGCGCCCCCGACGGCCGTGTCCTCGCGCTCCTCTCGCGCCCGCGCGGCGGCGAGGAGGTGGAGCTTTATCTCGACGCCAATGGCAATGTCGAAGCCTACCTCACCATCGCCGGCGCACCACCCGCGATCGGCGAGCTGCTGGCGACCTACGGGTTCGAGCGCTCGGACGCGGGCTGGACCCTGTCGAGCCGCGGCCGCCTCGATTGATCCTGCCGCTCCCCTGGGGTGTGATCGTCGGCGCGCTGCTCGGTGCCATCGTCGGCAGCTTCCTTGCCACGATCGTCCGCCGGTTCCCCGAGGGACGGAGTGCGCTTGGCGGTCGCTCTGCCTGCGAGACCTGCGGGACGACGCTTCGGGCCCGCGATCTCGTTCCCGTCCTGAGCTACCTGCTCGCCCGCGGTCGCTGCCGCCATTGCGGCGCCGCCGTGGCGAGCGAGCACCTAAAGATCGAACTGGCTGCCGCTGCCATCGGCGCGGCCTGCCTTGCACTCCTGCCGTTGGGGCAGGGGCTGTCGCTGGCGTTCATGGGGTGGTTGCTGCTCGTGCTGGGCTGGATCGACGCGAAGCACCTTTGGCTGCCCGACGGACTTGTCGTCGCGCTGGCGCTGGCGGGCCTGCTTTTAGGAGAAGTGGCGACGGGGGTGCCGCTCGCCGACCGCCTGATCGGCGGCGCGGCGGGCTTCGGCTTCCTCGCCGCGTTACGTCTCGCGCACCAGCGCCTGCGCGGGATCGAGGGAATGGGGGCGGGCGACCCCAAGCTGATGGGCGCCATCGGCCTATGGAGCGGCTGGTGGCTGCTCGCGCCGATCCTGCTGGTCGCCAGCGTCGGGCTCTTGGGGGTGGCGCTCGCCACCGGCGCGCATCGCGAGCCCGCGCGCGAATATCCGCTGGGAAGTGCGCTGGCGGCGGCGGCCTTTGCCGTCACGCTCGCCAGCACCCTGTTCCTCTAGTTACGCCGCATCGGCCTCGTCGTCGGCGCCGATCGCGGGGGGCAGTGCATCGCTCGAGATGCCCGCGCCCTCATCGCCATCGTCCTTCTTGCGACGCTGGCGGGGCTTGCGCTGCGGCTTGTCCTCGCCGTCGGCCTTCTCGGCCTTGGGCTTGCGACGCGACTTCTTCTCGGGCTTGTCCTCGGCCAGCTCGCCATCGTCGTCGTAACCGTCATGGTCGCGATCGTCGTCGTCGTGCTGGCGCCTGGGCTTCTTGCCCTGCTGGCCCTGCTGCTTTTCCTGCCGCTTTTCCTGTTCGAGGCGGATTTCCTCGAGGACACGGAAGTAATGGTCGGCGAACTGCAGGTAATATTCGGCCTGGACGCGGTCACCGGACATTTGGGCGTCGCGCGCGAGACCCTTGTATTTCTCGAGGAGCTGCGAGGCATTGCCGCGGTTGCGATTGTCGCTGCGGCCGCCCTGCGGTCCACGCTGTCCACCGCGGCCGCGCCGCCGGTTCTGACGATTACTGATCAAAATTCGTCCCTTGTCTTAAGGACGCACGCCCACAGGGCGGCGCCAGGAGCCGGCCGGGGCAAGGGGCCGTCGGCCGCACGGATCCCATCCTGTTTACTGCGCGCAACTGCCGGAAAAGGCAGTGAAGGCGAAGAAAGGCGATGGGAGTTCTTGGAATGAGATGCCGACAAATGTCGTGCGACAGACCTGTCGGAGCCCCGTTCCGGTACCCGATCTAGCGCTTCGGCGCTGCGAATCCAAGTTTTTTCGTCAACCTCTGATAGAAAGCGCGCGGGCGCGGCCGGCAAGGTCACGGTGCAGGAGTGGCGAAAAACCGCTCGATTCGAGGATCGCGGCCACCGATTCGCCCTGGTCGTGGCCGATCTCGAGCACCGCCAGCCCGCCCCGTGCGAGCAGTTGGCCGAGCTGCGGCGCGATCCGCCGATAGTCGTCGAGCCCCGATTCGCCTGCGAACAGCGCCTCGCCCGGTTCGTGCGTACGAACGTCCGCCGCGACGTCGGGGTCGGTCTCGGCGATATAGGGCGGGTTGCACAGGATGAGGTCAAAACGCTCCTCGATCCCCGCGCCCCAGTCGCCTTGCCGGAAGCTGGCGCGCTCCTCCATGTCCAGCGCCTTCGCGTTTGCACGCGCATAGCCGAGCGCGGTTTGCGAGGCATCGACGCCGAGCCCCGTGGCGCCGGGCCATTCATCGAGCCCGGCCAGCAGGAGGCTGCCCGGTCCCGTCCCGAGATCGAGGATGCGCGCGGGCGCCTTACCGCCTTTGAAGTGCGCCACCGCCGCATCGAGCAGCGTTTCGCTGTCGGGACGCGGGATCAGCACGCCGGGACCGACCTTGATCTCGACCGTCCAGAAGTGGCGGCTGCCGGTGATATAGGCGAGCGGTTCGCCCGCGGCGCGGCGCTCGACCAGCGCCGCGAAGGTGGCGTCACCCTCGCGAATGCCCTCGAGCAGTAGCCGGTCGCGCTCCATGCCCAGCGCGTTAGCAAGCAGCAGTTCGGCATCGAGCCGCGGCGTTTCGCTCGCCCCTTCGAGCCGCGCCGCCGCTTCGCTTAGCTTCACGCTTCCTCTTCGAGACCCGCGAGCCGCTGCGCCTCATCCTCGGAGATGAGCGCGTCGACCAGCTCGCCCAGCCCCGGCCCCTCGAGGATCGCGTCGAGCTTGTGCAGCGTGAGGTTGATGCGGTGATCGGTCACCCGGCCCTGCGGGAAGTTGTAAGTGCGGATCCGCTCCGAACGGTCACCCGAACCCACCATCGACTTGCGCGCGCCCGAACGCTCGGCATCGGCGATCGCGCGTTCATGCTCGTAGAGGCGCGTCCGCAGCACCTTCATCGCCTTGGCCTTGTTCTTGTGCTGGGACTTCTCGTCCTGCTGGCTGACCACGATGCCCGTCGGGATGTGCGTAATGCGTACCGCGCTGTCGGTGGTGTTGACCGACTGGCCGCCGGGGCCGGAGGCGCGGAAAACATCGATCCGCAGGTCCTTCTCGTCGATGTGGACGTCGACCTCTTCGGCTTCGGGCAGGACGGCGACGGTGGCCGCCGACGTGTGGATGCGCCCGCCGCTCTCGGTCGCGGGCACGCGCTGGACGCGGTGAACCCCGCTCTCGAATTTCAGCTTGGCGAACACGCCCGCGCCCTTCACGGATGCGACCGCTTCCTTGTAGCCGCCGACATCGCTGGCATTGGCGCTGATCAGCTCGACCTTCCAGCCCTGTTCCTCGGCATAGCGCTGGTACATGCGCAAGAGGTCGCCCGCGAACAGCGCGGCCTCGTCACCGCCGGTGCCGGCGCGCACCTCGAGCATGGCGGGCTTGTCGTCGGCCGCATCCTTGGGAAGCATCAGGAGCGCGAGCTTGCGCTCGACGCCGGGCAGTGCCTTGTCGATGGCCAGCGCCTCTTCCTCGGCCATGTCGCGCATCTCGGGATCCTCGAGCATCCCGGCGAGGTCGGCCTTTTCGGACCGCAGCTTTTTCAGCTCGGCCGCCACTTCGGCGACCGGTTCGATCTCGGCATATTCCTTCGACAGCTTGACGAAGTCGGCGGGGTCGAGGTCGCCCGCCGCCATGCGGCCCTGGAGGTCTTCCTTCTTGGCGAGGAGCTGCTCGATGCGCTCGTCGGATACGGTCGCCATCAGCGGCTCTCCCCTTCTTCCCACTCGGCGAGCATCGCCTCGGCGGCGAGGTCGGTGATGGGATCGATCGTGTCTTCGGGCGTCAGCTGGCGCTGCTCGCCGGTGCGAAGGTCCTTGTACTGGACCGTGCCGGCGGCGACCTCGTCCTCGCCGATGATGAGCGCGGCGCCAGCGCCCGCGGCATCGGCGCGGCTCATCCGCTTGGCCATCTTGCCCGACCAGAAGATCTCCGCCGCGATGCCCGCCTCGCGCAGGACCTGCGCGGCGCGGATGGCATAGGTACGCGCTTCCTCGCCCATCGGCAGGATCGCCGCCTCGATGGCGTCCTTCGCGTCATGGTCGAGCAGCATGGACAGCCGCTCGATGCCAGCCGCCCAGCCGACCGCCGGCGTGTGCGGGCCGCCGAGCTGTTCGATCAGCCCGTCATAGCGCCCGCCCGCGAGCACCGTGCCCTGCGCGCCCAACTGGTCGGTGACGAATTCGAAGGCGGTATGACGATAATAATCGAGACCGCGCACGAGATGCGGGTCGAGCTCATAGGCCACCCCCGCCGCGTCGAGACCCGCCTTTACCTGTCCGAAGAAGTCTTCCGCCTCGGCGGAAAGCTGCATGGTCGGCGCGCTGTCGGCGAAAGGCCGGTCGCGCGGATCCTTCGAATCGAGGATGCGCAGCGGGTTCTTCTCGAGCCGCTCCTGGCTGTCCTCCGACAGTTCCGAGCGGTGCGCGGCGAAATGCTCGATGAGCGCAGCGCGCCAATTGTCGCGGCTCTCGCTGTCGCCCAGCGTATTGAGCTTGAGGCGCACGCCCTCGATGCCCAGCTCCTCGAGCAGCTGCGCGCCGAAGCACAGCAATTCGACATCGGCCATCGGGTCGGCCGAGCCGATGACCTCGGCGTCGAGCTGGTGGAACTGGCGATAGCGGCCCTTCTGCGGGCGCTCGTAGCGGAAGGCAGCGCCATGGGTGGCGACCTTCATCGGCGCATATTGCTTCCAGCCTTCCGACAGAAAGGCGCGCGCGATGCCCGCGGTGAATTCGGGGCGCAGCGTGACCGAGCCCTCCGAGCGCGATTCGAAGGTCCACATTTCCTTCGAAACGACATCGCTCGTCTCGCCCATCGTGCGGGCGAAGACGCCGGTCATCTCGAACATCGGCACCTCGACGCGGCCGAAGCCGTAAAGGCGGCGCACGCGCTCGAAGGTGGCGACGACATGCGCGAAACGGTCGGCCGCTTCGCCATACAGGCTCTGGGTGCCCTTCAGGGGACGCAATTTTTCCATAGGCACGGCGATTAGCCGCTGGCGCTGCCCCTTTCCACCCGTTTTCGCGGGATGGGAACCGAAGCCCCTTGCGCCGCGCTTTCAAAGTCTTAAGGGAGCGCCACCATGAACCTCGACCTGATTCCCGTGGGCGACAACGCCCCGCACGAACTGAACGTCTTCATCGAAGTCCCGATCGGTGGCGAACCCGTCAAATACGAGTTCGACAAGAAGTCGGGCGCGATGTTCGTCGACCGCATCCTGCACACGCCGATGCGCTATCCCACCAACTACGGCTTCATCCCGCAGACGCTGTGCGACGATGGCGATCCGCTGGACTGCCTTGTCATGACGCGCTGGTCGCTGCTGCCGGGCACCGTCATCAAGGCGCGCCCCGTCGGCGTGCTCCACCTCGAGGACGAGGCCGGCGGCGATGAAAAGCTGCTCGCCGTACCGGTCACCAAGGTCTCGCCCTATTACAAGGACGTCGAGAATTACACCGACCTGCCGCCGATCGTGGTCGAGCAGATCAACCACTTCTTCACCCACTATAAGGATCTCGAGACCGAGAAGTGGGTACGCATCGGCCATTGGGGCGACCGCGACGATGCGATGCAGGTCGTGCGCGACTCGATCGAGCGCTGCAAGAACAAGGGCTAACTGCCCGCGCGGCGACGCTCCCGTTCCTCACGGATAAAGCGCCGCGGCACGAACAATTTGCGAAACTGGATGGCGAAGGTTCGCCCCTCGGGCACCAGCAATGACGGCTGGTAAGCGAGGGGCACTTCGCCATTTTCGTTGGTCACGCGCGGACGTTGGTCGAGGACATTGTCGATCGCGATTCGCACCGAGGTTCCGCGCAGCCACGGGTGCTTCGCCATGAGGTCGAGCCGCTCGGTGAGGTTGGCGTAGAGCCTGAGGTCGACCGTGCCATAGTCGTCGTAGCGCAGCTCGCCGATCCCGCTGTCGACGCGCGTGGCGCCATACCAGTCGACACTGACGCGCGCACCGAAGCCGTTGTTGAAGATGCCCAGGCGGCTCTCGACCTTGTGACGCGAGCGCCCGCCGAAGCGGCCGAGCGAGGCACCGTCGGTGAAATCGAGCACCGGCCCGCCCTCCACGATAGTGCGCTGGTCGGTGAAATTCACCTCATGCGTGATCGAGCCATAGAGGCGACCGCCGCGCGGACCCCGCGCGGAAGAAAAGCGCCCGAAACGGCCGCCACCGCGCCGCGCCTCGTGCTGCGGAGATTGCGCCTGTGCTGCTGGTTGCTGTCCCTCGCCTTGCGGCCGTTGCTGCGGCGGTGAGGGCGGCCCCTGCTCGCCTTCGGGACGCGGTGGTCCGGCACGCCCGGCCTGCCCGGCCTGCCCGCGCATGCCGCGGAAGCGCTCGCGAAAGCGGTTGATGGTCGCCTCGGACGGCGGCTTGGGCGCAAGGTTCTTGCGGAAGTTGAGGCCCCAGCGAAGCGCGTCGCGCCGCTCCTCGGCATAGTTGATCGGGGTGACATCGAGCGCCACCAGCCGCCCGTCCGCATCGCGCGTCACCCGCTCGGGGAAGGTCGCCTCGATCTCCGGCGTGAGCTCGGGGAAACCGCCGATCGGGTCGTCGATCCGCGTCGAGGTAAAATCGCCGCGCAGGCTCAATTGCCAGTCGTCACTGTCGATCGGCAGCTCGTAATTGGCGCCGAGCTTCCACACCGTGCGGCTGTCGGCCAGCAGCGCGGGATTGCCGCCAGTGGTCACCGCCGCGATCACCGTCTCGCCGGTGACGAGGTCGAGCACGCGCGCGGCAGGGTCGGTCACCTGCGGATCGCCCAATTGCGACAGGCCGGGCGCGCCTTCCTCGACGGTGAAGCTGGCGAGCAGGTCGAGCCGCCCCGTCGGCTCCCAGTTGAGCCCTGCCCCGTAAATCGTCAGCGTACCGAAATCGGAAAGGTCCTCCACCCCGCCGTTGATGTTGGCCGACAGGCTCCCGATGGCGCTGTCGTCGAGCAGCGGTACGTCGAGGCTGGCCGCCGCGAACAGACGGCGGCGGTCGAGGAAGACGTCCTCCGCCACGCCGTCCAGCAGGCTCGCCGAATCGATGGAGAGGTAGGTCGCGCCCGCGCGCAGGCTGGTCGTGACTGTACCGGCGGGCATCTTGAACAAGTCGCCGCTCAGGAGTCCGTCGACCCCCGTCGACAGGACCGTCGAGCGCGCACGGTCGCGCGGGCTCAGGGCGGCAAAGGCGAAGGCGCCGGTCGGATCCACCGCCGGATCAAGCGCATCGAGCCCGTCTTGGATCGCCGCCACGTCGGGACCGCGGTCGGTCAGCGTGCGCGTCTCGGTCACCTCGAGGTTGCCGGTCGTCGACCAGCGCCGGTCGCCTGGTGCCGAATTGACGACAAAGGCAAGCGCGCCCTCGCGGGTGCGCCGCTCGCGCTCCAGTGCGCCCAGCCCGCTGTCACGTACGAGGCTGTAGGCGGTGCCGTCGCCGAAGGGACTGCCGGCCGGCACGTCGATGGTGGCGATGGCGGGGCCGAGCAGCCCGCGCTGCTCGGCCTCGGAAAGCTCGACGTTGATCGTGCCCGTCGCCTCCCCGATCGGGCGCTTGATCACGCTCGACAGTTGGAGCTGCTCCTCGGAGGAAACGAGGCTGCGCAACGGGCGCGGATCGATGACGCCATCGGCGGTCTCGACCGGTTCGAGGACGATGTCGCGCTCATCCTCGGTCAGCAGCCCGTCGAACTCATAGTCGAAATTGAAGGTCGTGCGCTTGCCGGGCGAGAGCATCAGCCGGTCGACCTCCCATTCGCCGCCGAAGCGCCCGCCGGCGGTCGGGAAGCGCGCCTCGGTCTCGAGCGTCGTGGAGAAGAAATTCTCCCGCAGGACGAAGTTCACCACGCGCTGATCGGCGCGATAGCCATATTTGAGCGCGACTTCCTCGGGCAGGATATCGACCCGCTCGATCGCCTCGGCGGGCAGGTCGCGCAGCTCGCGAAACCCCGAGATGCGCCGGCCATCGACGAGCAGGATAGGACGCCCGCCGCCGCGCCCGCGGGTCGAACCCAGTTCGGGGGCCAGCGCCTCGAGCAGTTCGGACACGCTGGTCGCGCCGGTCGAGCGGATGTCGCGCGCATCGAGGGTAATGACGGGATCGACGTCGCCGATCACCGATCCGCGCGGACGCGTGCCGGTAACGATGATGCTGTCGCCCTCGACACCGAAATCCTCGACGGGAACGGGCTGTTCCCGCGGGGTTTCGGGCGCCTCCTGTGGCGCGGCCTGCAGGAGCGCGAGCCCGAGCGCGATCTGACTGGCCACCATCGACGAACACTCCCGCTACTTGCCGTGCCGTCCCGGCTTAGGCGGGGCGAGCGGCGATGCAATTGCCTCTTGGTAACAAATGGTCGCGCGATCCGTGCCTTGGGGAAAAAGGCGGTAGTGTTCAGGGCGCGGCTTCGAGCGTCGGCCCTGGCTCGGGCGCGCGGCGCGCGGCGATCCAGCTGCCGGCGACGATAAACAGCGCGCCGATCACCGTCCAGCCGCTCGGCACTTCGCCGAAGACAAGGAAGCCGAACAGCGCGCCCCACAAGAAGCCCGCATATTCGGTCGTCGACAGATAGCTCGCCTCGGCCCGCGCATAGGCCCAGGCCAGCCCCATCATGCCGCAGATGGCAAGCCCCGTCGCCAGCAGCATCGCCACCGGCTCGGAGGCGGGCAGCGGCGGCGCGCCGACGACCAGCGCGACGAGCCAGAATCCGAGCCCCGATACCGCGAAATAGAAGAAGGTGATCTCGACCGGCCCTGCATGCTGGCTCTGCTGGCGCATCAGGACGATGTTGACGCCGTAGAGGAGCGCCGAGACGAGGATCGATATGCTGCCGACCAGCGCCTCGCGCCCGAGATCGGCCTGCGCCTGCCCGAGGAAGATCACGACGACGCCGCCGAAGGCGAGCAGCGAGCCGGTGACGATCCGCCGCCCGACCTCTTCCTTGAGGAACGCGCGGGCGAGCCAGAGCGCGAGGAGCGGCGCGACGAAGGCGAGCGCGATCGCCTGTGCCATCGGCACATGAGTAAGGCCGTAAAAGAAGGCGAAGCTCATCGGCACCATCATCGCGCCGCGCATCAGGTGGAAGCGCATGACGCGGCGCGAGGGCACCGCCTTGCGGAAGAGGAAATAGGGGATGGCGAGCAGCGGCGCGGCGATCACCGTGCGCCACGCCAGCGCCGCATAGGCGCCATAGGCAAGGCTCACCGTCTTCATCGCCGCGTCCATCGCCGACAGGAAGCCGATCGCCAGCACGGCACCAAGGAAAGCGGTGAGGGAATGGCGCTGGCTCATGCCCCGCCCTTGCCCGAGCTTGGCGCTGCCGCCAAGCGTCCTAGTGGAGCATCATCCGGTCGCCCTGCATCTCGATCCGTCCCGCGCGCGACAGGAAGGACTGGCCGAGCAGCGAGAGATGCGCGCCCTCGACGACGATGCCCTCGACATTATCGACGCGCCTGCCGCCGACGCTGATCCAGCGGAGCGTGACGAACTGGCCGCGCACGTCACCCGACACCTGTCGCCCGACGACGCGATAGGAGGAGGGATCGAGCCGGATGCCGACGCGGCGCGCATCCTCCTCGGTCAGCACCACGCCGGTGGCGCCCGTGTCGACGAGGAAGCGGACATGGCCATATTCGACCTCGGCGTCGGTCCAGAAGTGGCCGCCCGGCCCGCGCTCGAAGGACACCGCTCCATAGACGTTCGCCGCCGGCGTTGGAGCGGGCGGCGCGGCTTGCGGTTCGACCATGACGGTTTCGGCCTCGCCCGACGCCTCGAGTCCCTCGTCCGGCATGACAAAGGCCACGCCGAGGGCGAGCAGGATGACAGTGAAGGCAAAAACGCGCATGCACGCGGGTCTAGCGTGTAATGGTAAATATTATGGGCTGGCGCGGTGTCAGCGCATGTCGGCGACGAGTTCGTTTACCGTAAGACGGTCGATCCAGGCATCGCCGATCTTCAGGTTCCTGATCGCCAAACGACCGATGGCGACGGCGCCGATCGCCAGCGCTCCCACTGCGGTAGCGCCGATAGCGAAGGCGCGCAGCAACTCGTAGCGGTGGCGGGCCGCGATTTCGCGATCATGTCGGGCAAGGTCAGCCATCAGCATTCTCCTCTGCCCCCCGGCGTGGACAGCGGCACCATAGCAAATTTGCTTCGCCGCGTCTCGTTCAAGCCATTGCGAAGACGCGGTTTTCGTCGGCCATCGCGAGCATGGAGGCGGCATGGCGGGCGGCGACCTCGCGCTGGTCGGCACCATAGCCGCCGCCGAGTGCGCTCGCCACGGGCACGCCCCGCGCCCGCGCCATGCGCACCACCATGCGGTCGCGCGCCTCCAGCCCCGCATGGCTGAGCGAGAGCCGTCCGAGCTTGTCGCCTTTATGCGGGTCGACGCCGGCCTGATAGAGCAGGACGTCGGGGCGGACATGGTCGAGCAGGCGCGGCAGTTCGCGCTCGATCACGTCCAGATAGGCCGCATCGCCGGTCCCGTCGGGCAGCCCGATGTCGACGTCGGAAGCCGCCTTGCGGACGGGAAAGTTCTTCTCGGCATGGACCGAGAAGGTGAAGATGTCGCCGCGCCCGGCCGTGAGGCTCGCGGTGCCGTCGCCCTGATGAACGTCGAGGTCGACGACCAGCACCTGCCCCACGCTTCCTTCCGCCAGCAGACGGTTGGCGGCAACCGCGAGATCGTTGAAGACGCAATAGCCCGCGCCGCTGTCATAGCGTGCATGGTGGCTCCCCGCCGCGCTGTTGGCGGCATAGCCATGATCCATCGCCAGATGCGCGGCGAGCCAAGTGCCCCCGTTGGTGTGGCGCACGCGGTCGCGGATTCGCGCGGTGACCGGAAAGCCGATGCGCCGCTCCTTGTCGGGCGGCACCCGCGCCTCGAATACTTCGGCGACATAGTCGGGATCATGCACCGCCTCGAGCCACCGTCTCGGCATGGGCGGCGGGGCATGTTCGGTGATGGCGGCGCCGCTCTCCCGCAGTGCTTCCATCACGAGCATGTACTTGTCGAACTTGAAGCTGCCCCGCGTCGGCTGCGGCGCCATGTAATCGGCGTGATGGACGACGTGGAGCATGGCTTAACGCGGCGGGGCGCCGATCCAGCGCGACCTGCCGCCGAGCAGCGCCACGAACAGTTTCTTCGCCTGCACCGCGAGCACGATGCCGACAATCGGGCTGAGGAGGAACAGCGGCGCCGCGATATGCATGTCGCCCGCCATCATCAGCGGCGTGGCCACGATCATGCCGGCCAGCCCGCCTGTCATGAAGATCGTCATGAGCGCCAGAATGGCGAGCAGCCGCCAGCCGCCCATCGCCTTGCCGGGCTCGCGCGCGCCCCCGAAGCGCACATCGATGATCGCCAGCAGGAGGACACCCGCCGCCCACAGCGCGGGCAACACCCACCAATGCGCCTCGATGACGTCAAAGGGGACGGGCTGCCCGCTCACTCCCCGCTCAACCGTGGCCGGCGGGCACGAAGGCCTCGGCCTCGCCCGCCTCGATCTTTGCGGCCTTTTCCTCTACGAGGCGGACGATGTGATCGACCATGCTCTCGTCCTGGATGTGATGATCCTTGACGCCCGAGAGATAGACCATGTGGCTGCCGTTGCCGCCGCCGGTCACCCCGATGTCGGTCTCGCGCGCTTCGCCCGGACCATTGACCACACAGCCGAGGACCGAAAGGCTCATCGGCGTCTTGATATGCTGGAGACGCTCCTCGAGCGTCTGCACGGTGCGGATGACGTCGAAGCCCTGCCGCGCACAGCTCGGGCAGGAGACGACGCGCACGCCGCGCGAGCGCAGGCCAAGCGATTTCAGGATCTCGTAGCCGACGCGCACTTCATCCTCGGGCTCAGCCGAGAGCGAGACGCGGATGGTATCGCCGATGCCCGCCCACAGGAGCGAACCGATGCCGAGCGCGGACTTCACCGTCCCGCCGATCAATCCGCCCGCCTCGGTGATGCCAAGGTGCAGCGGGCAGTCGACCTGCGCCGCCAGCTCGCCATAGGCGGCCACCGCGAGCATCAGGTCGGATGCCTTCACCGCAACCTTATATTCGTGGAAATCATGGTCCTGCAGGATCTTGATGTGATCCATCGCGCTTTCGACCAGCGCGTCGGGACAGGGCTCGCCATATTTTTCGAGGAGATGCTTCTCGAGGCTGCCCGCATTGACCCCGATGCGGATCGCGCAGCCATTGGCCTTGGCGGCGCGGATGACTTCCTTCACCCGCTCGTCACTGCCGATGTTGCCGGGGTTGATGCGCAGGCAGGCCGCGCCCGCATCGGCGGCCTCGAGCGCGCGCTTGTAGTGGAAATGGATGTCCGCGACGATCGGCACGTTCGCCGCCTTCACGATCTCGGGCATGGCCGCGGTGCTGTCGGTGTCGGGGCAGGAGACGCGGATGATGTCGACGCCGGCTTCCTCGCAGCGACGAATCTGGTCGATCGTCGCCTTGGCATCGGAGGTTGGCGTATTGGTCATCGTCTGCACCGAAATCGGCGCATCCCCGCCAACGGGGACATTGCCGACCATGATCTGGCGGGACTGACGGCGCTCGATCGTGCGCCACGGACGGATCTCGGACATGAAGGCGATATAGACGCGGTTGATGACGAACCCAAGGCGGGCCTTCGTTCATTGAGGCTGAAAGCGCAATTTTCCCGAAGGAGATCCCTCATGCCCACCGTCCTCATCACCGGTGCGAGCCGCGGCATCGGCCGCGAGATGGCCGAGCAATATGCCAATGACGGCTGGGACGTCATCGCCACCGCGCGGTCGCAAGGTGACATCAGCGAGCTCGGCGGCATCGACAATGTCCGTGCCCACCGGCTCGACGTGCTCGACCCCAACGAGATCGACCGCTTCATGGGCGAGATCGGCGACGAGGCGGTCGACGTCTTCATCAACAATGCCGGCATCTACGGCCCGCGCGAGCCCGAGCGCGAGGGCTGGCTCGAGCTGATGGAAGTGAATGTCATCGCCCCCACCCTGCTGGCCCAGCGCCTGCGCCCCAATGTCGCCGGGTCGGACCAGAAGAAGATGGTCGTCCTCACCTCGAAGATGGGCTCGATCGCCGACAATTCGTCGGGCGGCTCGATCCCCTATCGCTCGTCGAAGGCGGCGGTGAACGCGGCATGGAAGAGCCTCGCCCATGATTTCCGCGACGACGGCATCGCCATCGGCATGCTGCATCCCGGCTGGGTCGAGACCGACATGGGCGGCCCCAATGCGCTCATTGACACGAAGACGAGTGTCGAGGGCTTGAGACAGCGGATCGAGGAAACGGGCCTCGACAATTCGGGGCGCTTCGTGGCCTATGACGGGCAGGATATTCCCTGGTAGCCCCGCTACCGCTTCAAGGAGCCCGCCTCATGTCGATCCTTCTCGCACTCGGCCTCGCCGCCGCCCAACCCGCCGACCAGCCGCAATGGAGCATCGTCATCCATGGCGGCGCGGGCACCATCCTGCGCGAGAATATGACCGCCGAGAAGGACGCCGAAATCCGCGCCGCGCTCGATGCCGCGCTCGCGGCGGGTGAAGAGGTGCTGGCGGCGGGCGGCTCGTCGATGGACGCGGTGACGGCGGCGATCACGCTCCTCGAGGACGATCCCAATTTCAACGCGGGACGCGGCGCGGTCTTCACCTGGGAGGGCACCAACAGCCTCGATGCCTCGATCATGCGCGGCGACACGCTCGAGGCGGGCGCGGTCGCCGGCCTGTCGACCACCCGCCACCCCATCCTCGCCGCGCGCGAGGTGATGGAGGACAGCCCGCATGTCCTCCTGTCGGGCGAAGGCGCCGACCGCTTCGCGACCGAGCGCGGTATCGAGCAGGTCGATCCCTCCTATTTTTTCACGCAGGAGCGCCACGACGCCCTCATCCGCTACAAGGCGCGAGTGGAGGCCGAGGAGCAGGTCTCGCAGCTCGAGGTCGATCATAAATTCGGCACCGTCGGTGCCGTCGCGATGGACACGAACGGGGTCTATGCGGCGGGCACGTCCACCGGCGGCATGACCGGCAAGCGCTGGGGCCGCATCGGCGATTCGCCGATCATCGGCGCGGGCACCTATGCCAATGCGGGTTGCGGCGTCTCGGCCACCGGCACGGGGGAGTATTTCATCCGTCTCGCGGTTGCCTACAACATCTGCAATTTCATCTCGGGCCTGTCGGGCAACGAGCAGATCGGCGATGCGGCGAAGGTGCGGGGTGGCATCTGGGAGAGCTTCACGCGCCGCTTTGCCGACCGCGCCATCACCGAGGTCGGCGAGCTTGGCGGCTCGGGCGGCGTCATCGTGCTCGGTCCCGAAGGCACGCCGGTCTTTGCCTTCGACACGCCGGGCATGTACCGGGGCTACGCACGCTCCAACGGCGACCGCGTCGTCGCCATCTACAAGGACGAAGAATGATCCGTTTCCTCGCCGCGATGGTCGCGGCCGCCACGATGTTCATTGCCAGCCCCGCCGCCGCTTACTGGGAATATGGCCACGGCCTCATCGCGCGCATAGCGATGAACGAGGTGCAGCCCGAAACCCGCGCCGCGATCCGCGCGCTGCTGGCGCAGGGCGATCTTATCGAGACGCCCGAATGCTCGGTCGCGACGGTCGAGGACGCCAGCATCTGGGCCGACTGCATCAAGCCGATGGGCGACCGCTACGCCTACGCCTTTCCGTGGCACTACCAGAACGTCAACATCTGCAAGCCGTTCGACCTCGGCCCCGCTTGCGAAGGCGGCAATTGCGTCGCCGCGCAGGTCGAGCGCAACGCGCGCCTGCTCGCCGACGCCAGCCTGCCGACCAGCGTGCGTGTCGAGGCGCTTGCCTTCCTCCTTCACTTCGTCGGCGACCTCCACCAGCCGATGCATGCCGGTGACATGGCCGACCGCGGCGGCAATGGCGTCGCCGCGCTCTACGGCGTCATCGACGAGACCAACCTCCATGCGATCTGGGACGGCTATCTCGCCGAACGCGCCTTCACCACCCCGCCCGGCGGGCCCGACGGCGTGGTCACCGGCTACAGCCGCAGCCAGCTCGATGAATTCAAGCAGGGCGACGTCGTCGACTGGAGCCGCGAGATGTGGGGCGTGTCGAAGGACTATGCCTATCCGCTGCTGCTCGACACCGACCCCTGCGATGCCGAGGTCGAACGCCCCGTGCTCAGCGCGAGCGATATCGAGACGCTCGTCCCCGTGATGCGCGACAGCGCGGTCAAGGGCGGCATGCGGCTCGCGCGCCTGCTCGACGACGCGCTGATCGAGGGCAAGGCTCCCCGCTTCCGCCGCTTCTAGCGTTCGGCGAGGATGAAGTCGGCGATCGCTTCGGCGATCCGCGGGTCGATGACCCGCTCGGAATCCATATAGGCGAGTTGGTTGTCGGACAGGTTGCCCGGCTCGACCGGCTTGAGCACGTGATTGACCGCGTCGAAGTCGATGCGGGTGGCATCGGGCCGGGCCGCGGCGAGCGCGTCGGCATCGGCGGCGAGCACCTGCAGGTCTTCCTCAAGATGGACAATCAGCATCGGCTTGGAGGTCTTCGCTGCCAGTGCGGCCGGATCACTGCGAACGAGATCGCCGAGATAGTCGATGATAACGGGATTGAAGAGCGCCGCCACCTGCGGCGGCAGTCCGCTCGGATCGGGCGTCTCGCCCGCTTCGAGCGCGGCGACGACTTTATCGAGTTCGACTTTCTGCTCGTCGGAAAGCGCGCGGCCGAGCTGTTCGCGCAACAGCACGCCCGCCGGCCGCCCCATCGAGGCGAGCAAGATGGTACCGCAGATATTTTCCGCATCCTGTGCGGTGGACAATGCGACCAAGCCGCCCTCGCTATGCCCCATCAGCCAGGCGCAGGGCTTGTCGCGCTCGACGAGGAGGTCGACGAACTGCCGCGCATCGCCGGCATAATCGGCGATCGTCACCTTGTTCGCGTCCGCGATGGCTCCTGCCGAAGCGAACATGCCGCGCTTGTCGGCCCGCAGCATGCCAACCCCACGCGCCGCCAACTGCTCTGCGAGCTGGGCGTAGATCTTCCCGCCACCGCCGAGCATCGGGTTCTCGCCGTCGCGGGTCGTCGGCCCCGAGCCCGGGATGAGGATGACGACGGGCGCGTCGGGAGCGGGATCGCTGAGGAGCGCCGACAAGGCTCCCTCGGGGCCGGGCACGGTCACTTCCTCGAAGATCACTGGTTCGCTCGCCGCGAGCATGGCGGCCACCGTCAGTCCCAGCATCGTCATTCTCCTTGTCGTCCACGCCACTTCCAGCCGCCGCGCGTCTTGGCGCGGGCGACGAGGATGAAGGCCACGAGCGGCGGCAGGATCAGCGCCACCGCCAGCGGCTCATTGTCGTGAAATTGCCAGGCGATCAGCGCCACGATGGCGGCGAGCACGGCCATCGCCGCCCAGCCCTTCCAATTGTGCGGAAATCCCGTGCCGTACCCGGGCCGCGAGGGGTTGAACCAGCTCTTGTCGGTCATCGCTTCACTCCTACCAAGTGCCGCCGTCGCGGTCCTTGCCCATGCGCCATTTCCAGCCCCCCGTGGTGGTGCGCTTGGCAACCAGCAGGAAAATGGAAGTGAGGAAGATCATCACGCCGACGAAGGCCAGCATGCTGAGGGGTGCCAGAAGGAGGGAGGCGGCGAGCGCACCGCCAACGAACAGCGCCGTGACCAGCCAACCCTGCCAGCTGCGCGGCAGGCCCGCGCCATAGCCATAACGTTTGGCGTAGAACCAACCGTTCGAACCATCTTCCATCAGCGGCCTCCCACCAGCAGGGTGATGCCCGCGACAAGGAAGACGATCGCGGCCACCCAGGCGGCGATCCGCACCGCCAGCGGCGCGTCCTTCAACATCAGTCCCAGCATCATTCGCTCTCCTTCTTGGGCGGGCGGCCCCGCTTCACCGTCTTGGGCGGATCGAGATTGATCCCGCGGCTCTTCAGGGCCTCGCGCAGCAGGATCTCGATCTCGGCATTGGCCGAGCGCAGCTCGATGCCGGCGAGCATCTCGATCTTCTCGTAGAGCGCGGGATCGAGCCGCAGGGGAAAGGCTTTGCGCTTGGCCATCGGTCAGCGTCGGGCGGGCGCCCCTAGTAGAGGCTGCCCGCGTTGACGACCGGCTGGGTGTCGCGCTCGCCGCACAGGACGACCATGAGATTCGACACCATCGCCGCGCGGCGCTCGTCGTCGAGTTCGACGACATCGCGCTTGGACAGGTCGGCGAGCGCCTGCTCGACCATCCCGACGGCGCCTTCGACGAGCGTCTGGCGCGCCGCGACGACGGCCTGAGCCTGCTGGCGTCGCAGCATGGCGCTCGCGATTTCCTGCGCATAGGCAAGATGGGTGAAGCCACATTCGTCGACGGTGATGCCGGCGACCTTGAGACGCTCGCGCACTTCCCTGAGGAGCTCCACGCCGACCTCCTCGAGGTGACCGCGCAGCGTGATGTCCTGATGTTCGAAATCGTCATAGGGGTGACGCGACGCCACCGTGCGGATCGCGACCTCGACCTGGACGCGGACGAATTCCTTGTAATCGTCGACGTCGAACACGGCCTGCGCGGTATCGACCACGCGCCACACGACCTGCGCGGCCATCTCGATCGGGTTGCCGCGGCTGTCGTTGACCTTGATCCGGTCGGAGATGAAGTTGTTGGCGCGGACCGACACCTTGTGCTTGCCGAGCCACGGCAGCACCCAGCGCAGGCCGTCGGTGCGGTCGGTGCCCTTGTAGGTGCCGAACAGCGTGATCACCGCCGCCTGGTTGGGCTGCAGCATGTAGAAGCCGACCGAGAAGAAGGTGAAGACCAGCGGCCAGAAGATGATGCCGCCGATGGTCATCCAATTATGGTTGTCGGCAATCAGCTGGCTGATGGTCCAGACCATCGCCGCGCCGGCCGCCAGCAGCACCAGCAGCATCGGATAGCCCGACATGGTGGAAGCGGCATGCTCGTCGCTTGCGCGCAGACGACCCTCTTCGATCGCGTTCATCATTCTCTCCTTTTAATTGATATCACTTTTATATCAGAGCGGGTCGATTCGCAAGCGAAACTGGAAAGCGAGGCGCGCAGCGGCTAGGGCGGGCACCATGTGGAAGCTCATGATTCACGGCGGTGCGGGCTCGATGCGGCCCGGCCATCTCGACGCCGAACAGGAACGCGCCGCGCGCGCCGGTCTCGCCGATGCGCTCGAGGCAGGTGCCGCGATCCTCGCCGACGGCGGCAGCGCGGTCGACGCGGTCGAGGCCGCCGCCCGCGTGCTCGAGGAGGATCCCGCCTTCAACGCCGGCCGCGGCAGCGTGCTCGCCGCCGATGGCCATGTCGAATGCGACGCCGCGATCATGGACGGCAACGGCCGCCATGCAGGCGCGGTCGCGGGGCTGCGCTCCACCCGCGCCCCCATCTCGGCGGCGCGCAAGGTGATGGAAGACAGCCCCCACGTCCTCATTTCCAAGGGCGGCGCCGACGAATTCGCCCGAGAGGCGGGGCTCGAACAGGTCGCCAACAGCTGGTTTGTCACCTCCGAGCGGCGGCGCCAGCTCGACGAGCTACTCGCCAAGGGTCACGACGCCTTCGATGCCGAGATCAAGTACGGGACCATCGGCGCGGTGGCGGTCGACGCGAACGGCCATGTCGCCGCCGCCACCTCGACCGGCGGGCTGACCGCCAAGCGCTGGGGCCGCATCGGCGATTCGCCGCTGATCGGCGCGGGCACCTATGCCGACGACCGCGCCGCCGCCGTCTCGGCCACGGGGCTCGGCGAAATCTTCATCCGCACCGCCGCCGCGCACGAAATCTGCGCGCGGATGCGGTTTTGCGGCCATGACCTCCAGAAAGCGCTCGACGAGGTCCTCGAGGAGATCGGCGACATGGGCGGCACCGGCGGCATTATCGCCGTTTCGCCCGAGGGCGATGCGGCATGGAGCTTCACCACGCCCGGCATGTATCGCGGCCTCGCCAGCCATGACGGCAGCCGCGAAGTCGCCGTCTTCGGCGAGGAATAGGGTTCAGCCCTTACGGAAGGGCAGCGCGTCCGCCGCCCATTCCATCTCTTGCGCGACCGCGACCTTCTCGCGTTCGAGAAAGTCGGCGACGGCGGCGCGGAAGCCCGCGTCGGGCAGGAAATGCGCGCTATACGTCCGCACCGGTTCGTAGCCGCGCATCAGCTTGTGTTCGCCCTGCGCACCCGCCTGGACGACCTTCAGCCCATGCGTGATGGCCCATTCGATCGCGCGATAGTAGCTCAGCTCGAAATGGAGACCCGGACGGTCCACCACCGTCCCCCAATATCGACCGTAGAGCGTGTCCTCCCCGACAAGGTTGAGTGCGCCCGCGACCGGCTCGCCCCCTTCGCGCGCGAGGAAGAGGAGCAGCGCATCGCCGAGCGCCTCCACCATGCCGTCGAAGAAGGCGCGGGTGAGATAGGGAAAGCCCCATTTTCGGCTCCCCGTGTCCTGGTAGAAGCGCCACATCGCCTCGACGGCGTCCGGCCCGATCTCGCGGCCTCTCAGGATCTCGACCTCGAGCCCCTCGACGCTGCGCGCCCGCTCCTTGCGGATATTCTTCCGACGCCCGCTCGATAGCGAGCCGAGAAAGTCGTCGAAGCTGGCATAACTGCGGTTGAACCAGTGAAACTGGACGCCTTCGCGGACCAGCCAGCCCCGCGCCTCGAAGGCGGCAAGGTCGCCCTCCTCGATGAAGGTGGCGTGGGCGCCCGACAGGCCGTTCTGCACCGCCACCGTCTCGAGCCCCGCGATCAGTGCGGCGCGATCGCCGAGCAGGCGCGGCCCCGGGCAAGGCGTGAACGGCACGGAAAGCTGGAGCTTGGGATAATAGTCGCCGCCTGCACGCTCATAGGCCTCGGCCCAGGCGTGATCGAAAACATATTCGCCCTGGCTGTGTGCCTTGAGATAGGCGGGCGCCACGCCGACGACCTCCCCGCCCCGATCGACCAGCACGTGGAGCGGCGACCAGCCCGTCCCCTCGCCAACGCTGCCCGAGGCCTCGAGCAATGAAAGGAAGGCATGGCTGACGAAAGGATCACTCCCCCCCGCGAGCGCATCCCATTGCGCGGGCGCGACACTGTCGATGGCGGGCAGCAGCCGCGCGGAAAGTTCAGGGGCGGGGGTGTCCATCGCCCTCCCAGATGGGGGCGTCGGCATATCGTGCAACCTTTGCCGCGTCCGCCGCCGTCCGCGCGGTCCAGCTGTAGACCGGCATCTCGTCGCGCGCCGACTGGACCCAGCCGCGTCCGATGATTGCCACCTTCACGGCGAGGAAATGCGGCTGTGCGCGCTGGCGCTTGTCCCAGCGCCGCATCGCGATGTCGCGGTCGGACAGGACGAGCCCGCGCCGCACCTCTGGGGCGGTGGTGCGCACGAAGCGCATGGCGCGCGCCGAAAAGCTCATCAGCGCGACGGGCCCATCATAGCCATGGAGGTCACGCAGCGCGGCGGCGGCGATACGCTCGCCGTTGCGATGCTCTTCCTTCAGCTCGAGGAGCAGCGGCACCCGCCCGTCCACGAGCTCGAGCAGCTGCGCGAGGCTCGGGACTTTCTCGGCAGTGCCGTTGATCGACCAGCCGCCGATGCTCGCCGCATCATGATGCGCGACGCGTTCCTCGTGGCCGCACAGGCGGCGCCCGTCGCGGTCGTGGAAGACCATCGCGCTATTACAGCCCGACAGCTGGAGATCGCATTCGATCCCGCAGCCCCGCTCGATGGCCGCGCGAAAGGCCGCCATCGAATTTTCGGGTGCGGAATCGTCGTGAAGACCGCGGTGGGCAAATCCACCGGGCCCGGGATCGAGCGGATCAGTCGCGGATCTTGACGATCGCATCGACCTCGACCGCAACGCCGAGGGGAAGCGTGTTCACGCCGACCGCCGAGCGGGCGTGGCGTCCGGCCTCGCCAAACACTTCCTGCATGAGGTCGGAGGCGCCGTTGACGACCTTGGGCTGGTCGGTGAAGTCGGCCGCCGAATTGACGAATCCGCCGAGCTTCACAACCTTCTCGACGCGGTCGAGCGAGCCGAGCGCCTTCTTCATCTGAGCGAGCAGCATGATCCCGCAGCGACGCGCCGCCGCGATACCGCTTTCGAGATCATAATCCTCGCCCAGCGTACCGACGATCAGCGAGCCGTCCTCGCGCATCGAGATCTGCCCCGAGATGTGGAGGAAGCCACCGGCTTCGACCGCGGGGAGATAGGAGGCCACCGGAGCGGCGGGTTCGGGCAGTTCAATGCCCAGCTCTTGGAGTTTGGCTTCGATCGACATGGCCCAGCCCCTGCCTCCTCCGTAGTAAAGCGTCAAGTATCGCGGTGAACGCTGAAGCCCGCGAAGCTCTGGTTGGTCGGCATCACCTCGAGGCGGTTGATGTTCACATTGGCAGGCAGCATCGCGCACCAGCGCACCGCCTCGGCGATGTCATCGGCGGTCAGCGGGTCCATGTCGGCATAGAGCTTGTCGGAGGCCTCATGGTCACCGCCGTTGCGCACCAGCGTGAACTCGGTCTCGACCATGCCGGGCTCGATCGAGGTGACGCGCACCCCCGTGCCCGAAAGGTCCGAGCGCAACGACAGGCCGAACTGGGTGAGAAAGGCCTTGGTCGCGCCATAGACCGCGCCGCCGCGATAGGGGTAGCTGCCCGCCACGCTCGACAGGTTGATGATACTGCCCTTGCGCTCGATCAGGCTCGGCAGCAGCGCCCGGGTCAGCGCGACCAGTCCGTCCATGTTGGTGTGCATGGCGTTGAGCTGAGCCGACAGGTCGGCATCCTGGAAATCGTCCATTGGCGGCGCGAGGCCGGCATTGTTGAGGAGGAGGTCGACCCCCTGCCACTCTTCGGGAAGCTGGCGCACGATGCGCTGCAGGTCCTCGAGGTCGCGCATATCACCCGTGATGGGAAGGAAGCCCTCGCCGAGCTCGTCTGCTAGCGCTTCGAGCCGGTCCTTGCGGCGGCCCAGCCCGATGATCCGCCAGCCCTCGCCCGCCAGCGCCCGCGCACTTGCCGCGCCGATGCCCGAGGTCGCCCCGGTGATGAAGGCGATGCGGCTCATGAGCGTCCCCATTGTTCGAGAATCCATTGCGTCGCCAATGCCCAGTCGTCGATCCGTGCATGGGCATGGTGCGACGCCGGGATGGCGGGGGCGAGGCGGGGTTCGGCGACCATGTGCAGCCGCCGCACGCCCGGCGCATGCTTCTTCACAGAGCGGTGCTGCGAATGGAGGTCGTCGACAAAGACGGCAGCGCTCGGATGGTGGCGCTGGAGCAGCTTGAGCACGGGGCGCCCTTTGCCACCGCGATTGGTCACCACCTCGTGATCGAGCCCGAAGCCGCGCAGTTGCTCGACGCGAAAGCCATGCGCCTCGTGACCGATATTGGTGAGGATGACGATGTCGCCATGCTCGCCCAGCGTCTCGAGGGCTTCCCTTGCGCCGGGCACCAGCGTCTGGCGGTGCATCTCGCGGCGGAAGAATTTCTCGAGGAGCGGCCAGACCTCCTCCTCGGGCACCGTATGACCGCCATCGCGATAGGTCAGCCCGTCGGCAAATTCGCCGCTTTCGAGGTCGAAGTGGATATTCTCCGATTCATCGAGCCACGCCTCGAAATGCGCCACCATGTGCAGCAGCACCTCGTCGCAGTCGCAGATGAGAAGCGGGCGCCCGCGGCGCCGGGTCTGGAGATCGATCATCGTTCGAGAAACGCCCGGCTGGCGACAAGTTCCTCGGGCTTCACCCCGATTTCGCCCGCCACGTCGAGGAGATCGGGCTCGTGCGCCTCGAGGAAGGCGAGCGTCGCGGCAAGCATCGCCGGATCGGCAGCACCGGCGCGCAGGGCCTCGACCGACAGGCCGGTGGTGGCCAACAGCCGGTCGGCGCGGCGCTGCTCTCCGAGTGTCGCGGCGAGGGCCTTGAGGCCCAGGATATGCGGGTCGTTTGGTTTTTCGGGCATCATCGCCTATTGCCGCCTGAGAAGTGGTCGCAAAGTCGCGTCTGAAGTCGCGTCAGAAGGGTTCATGATGGCAAGGATCATGATTGTCGAGGACAATGCCCTCAACATCAAGCTGTTCTGCGATCTTCTCAATGCGCACGGGCATGACACGCGCGGCGTGACCGACAGCCGCGAGGCGATGGACACCGCGCGCGAGCTCAAGCCCGACCTTGTCATCACCGATATCCAGCTGCCGCATGTCGACGGCATGGAGCTGATGCGCCGGCTGCGCGCCGACGAGGAGTTGTGCTGCGTACCGATCATGGCAGTCACGGCCTATGCCGGCGAGGGCGATGACGACCGCATCCGCGAGGCGGGCGCGCAGGCCTATGTCTCCAAGCCGATCTCGGTCGCGCGCTTCGCCGAGGCGGTCGAGGATTTGCTCGCCAAGGGCCCCGTGAAGTCGGCCTGCGAGGAGCGCGAATCGGACGGCGTGGAAGGCGCCGCGCAAGCACAGGAAAACGGGGCCGCAAGCGACCCCGTTCCGCCCGCTGCCGACAGTGCCGGCGCGTGAAGTAGCGATTCGCTGCCCGCGCGGGACAGCGAAAGCGACTACTTGATCTTGGCTTCCTTGAACTCGACGTGCTTGCGCACGATCGGGTCATACTTACGGAAGCTCATCTTTTCGGTGATATTCCGCGGATTCTTCTTGGTGACGTAGAAGAAGCCCGTGTCGGCAGTGCTGACGAGCTTGATCTTGACGGTTGCCGGCTTGGCCATGGTCTATCCCGCTAGAAAAACAGTGAAAAAAGAAAGGCGGCGCTTTCGGCCGCCCCGGATCGAGCGCGTCTTTGTCGCATTGTCGCGATTCTGTCAAGTGAGCGGACCGATCCCTGTGACCGAGAAACTCCCTAGAACCCGTGCCCCGTGCCGTTCGTTGGACAGGCAAGACAAGCGAATCGAACGGAGACAAGCATGACTACCGCCAAGCTGGCCACCCCGACCGACCTCAAGTCCAACAAGATCGACGATGTCGCGACCGGCCTCAACCGCGTGCTCGCCGACAGCTACGCGCTCTATCTCAAGACCAAGAATTTCCACTGGCACGTCTCGGGCCCGCATTTTCGCGACTATCACCTGATGTTCGACGAGCAGGCCTCCGCCATCCTCGGCACGACCGATGCCATCGCCGAGCGGGTACGCAAGACGGGCGGCACCACGTTGCGCTCGATAGGCGATGTCGGCCGTCACCAGACGCTCGAAGACAATGACGAGGAGTTCGTCGCCCCCGCCGACATGCTCAAGGAACTGCGCGACGACAATCTTGCGCTGGTCGCGACGCTGCGCGAGCTGAAGGACGTCGCCGACGAGGCCAAGGACAATGCCACCAGCGCCATCGTCGACGAATGGACCGACGCCGCTGAAGAGCGCGCCTGGTTCCTCTTCGAGGCGGCCCAGAAGGGTTAGGAGCGAAACTGCCGGCTGGGCGGTTGAGCAACCATGCGTCCCTTTTCGCAACTGCTCGACGACCTCACCTACACGCGCAGCCGCAATGCCAAGCTGCGCCGGATCGGTGACTATCTCAAGAGCCAGCCCGATCCCGATCGCGGGCTGGCGCTCGCCGCGCTCACCGACACGCTCGACATCCCGCATGTAAAGCCCGCCGCCATCCGCGCTCTGGCCGAGGAGCGGATCGACCCCATCCTCTACAAGATGAGCCGCGACTATGTCGGCGATTCGGCGGAGACCATCTCGCTCCTCTGGGACCAGGCCGCCGACGGGCGCCCGATGATCGATGATGGCACCCTCCGCCTTTCCGACGCGGTCGCTCAGCTGACCGCCGCGAAGAAGGCCGACGCCCCCGCCCTCCTCGCCGAGATGCTCGACCATCTCGATCCTTCGGGCCGCTATGCGCTGATCAAGCTGGCGAGCGGCGGCTTGCGGGTCGGCGTCTCCGCGCGCCTCGCCAAGGTCGCCTTCGCCCAAGCCTTCGACCTCGATGTCGATGCGGTCGAAGAGGTGTGGCACGCCTATGCCCCGCCCTTCACGGAGCTGTTCGACTGGGCCGAGGGACGCAGCGAGGCGCCCGACGTCGCCGACCTGCCCGTCTTCCGCCCCTTCATGCTCGCCCATCCGCTCGAGGATGACGAGAAGGTCGACCTCGCCGACTATGCCGCCGAGTGGAAATGGGACGGGATCCGCGTCCAGCTGGTGCGCGCCTCGGGTGAGACCCGCCTTTACAGCCGCACGGGGGACGATATCGGCGCGAGCTTCCCCGATGTCTGCGCCGCCTTCGAGGAGGAAGGGGTGGTCGACGGCGAATTGCTCGTGCGCGGCGCTGCGCAGGGCGGCGAGGCGGGCAGCTTCAACGCGCTCCAGCAACGGCTCGGGCGCAAGACCGTCAGCACGAAGATGCTGAAGGAAGCCCCCGCCTTCGTCCGGCTCTACGACATCCTCATCCACGGCCGCGAGGACGTGCGCCAGATGGGCTGGAGCGAACGGCGCACGCGCCTCGAGTCTTTCCTGCCGCGGCTCGACCCCGACCGCTTCGACCTTTCCGAGATTGTCGAGGCGCGGTCCTTCGACCATCTCCAAGCCCTGCGCGAGGAAGCCCGCGATTCGGGCGTCGAGGGGCTCATGCTCAAACGGCGTGATTCGCCCTATGTCGCGGGTCGAAAGGTCGGGCTGTGGTACAAATGGAAGCGCGATCCGCTGACCGCCGACTGTGTCATGATGTATGCCCAGCGCGGCAGCGGGAAACGCTCGAGCTTCTTTTCGGACTATACCTTCGGCTGCTGGACCGAGGACGGGCAATTGCTCCCCGTGGGCAAGGCCTATTTCGGCTTCACCGACGAGGAGCTGAAATGGCTCGACAAGTTCGTCCGGCAGAACACGGTCAATCGCTTCGGCCCGGTCCGCGAGGTGGAGAAGAGCCTCGTCCTCGAGGTCGCCTTCGATTCGATCCATACCAGCGCGCGGCACAAGTCGGGCCTCGCCATGCGCTTTCCGCGCATCGCCCGCATCCGCGACGACAAGCCCGCCCATGAAGCCGACACTATCGCCGGCCTCATGAAGCTGGTGACCTGAGCCCTAGCTTTCGAGCGCCTGCAGCTTGGCATTGGCGGCATCGATGCGGCCCGAGCAATGCTGGAGCACGGCGTTGACGTCCGCCCCTTCGAGCTTGGCCATCGCCCGCTCGCCCGCCGCTTTCAGCGCCGCGCCGCTCGTGCCGCGCGCGTCGATCCGGCCAAGGAAGAAGGTCGACATCGGCACCAGCTGCGCCCGGTCGACGCCTTCCTGCTGCGAGACGAAGGACAGTGCCGAGACGCACTGCAGGTCATATTCGAGGCTCGAGGTGTCGGTGATGGGGGCGCCCTGCAGCGCCAGCGCCATGAGCGTCAGCATAAGTCATTCTCCAATCGGGGGATTTTCCTGTCACGCGCGAGGGTCGGCGGTCGGCCGCATGCATTCAACCACTTTTCCACCAACGTCCGCTGCCCCGTGTCGCAGCCACGGTGGCCCGAGAGGCGCGCAACGAAAAAGGGCCGCTCCCCGAAGGCAGCGACCCCTTGTTCGTCGATGGTGAAGAAGCGGCCTAGCTGGCCGGCTTCAGGTTCACCGCCGCGGTCTTGCCGCGACGATCGACCTCGAGGTCGAATTCGAAGCGGTCGCCTTCGTTGACCGACTGCAGGCCGGCGCGCTCGACCGCACTGATGTGCACGAACGCATCGGGCTGGCCGTCATCGCGCTGGATGAAGCCGAAGCCCTTCATGGCGTTGAAGAACTTGACCGTACCGGTCGCGCTCTCGCCGGTCAGCTCGCGGGTGTTGCCACCGGCTGCTGCGCCGCCGCCACGTTCGACCGCCATCGGTTCGCCCTCGATCTCGAGGTTGGTCGCCGAAATGCGCCCGCCGCGATCGACCAGCGTGAAGTTGAGCGGCTGGCCGTCGGCGAGGTCGCTGAGACCGGCCTGTTCGACCGCGCTGATGTGCACGAAGACATCTTCGCCGCCATCGTCACGGACGATGAAGCCGAAGCCCTTCTGCGGGTTGAAGAATTTGACGACGCCCTTGCCTTCGCCGACGACCTGCGGAGGCATCCCGCCACCGCCGCCGCCACGGAAGCCGCCGCCACCGCCGCCGCCGCCGCGATAGCCACCGCCACCGCCGCCGCCGCCGTAACCGCCGCGATCACCGCCACGGTCGCCGCCGTAGCCGCCACCGCCGCCACCGCCGCCACCGCCGCCGTAACCGCCACGGTCTCCACCGTAGCCGCCACCGCCGCCACCGCCGCGATAACCACCGCCGCCACCGCCACCGCGGTAGCCGCCACCACCACCGCTACGGTCGTCGAAACCGCCGCGATCCTGGTAATTGTCCTCGCCGAAGAAACCGCCTTCGCGCTTGTCACGACCGCGTCCACCGCGATCACCCTTGCGCCCTCTATCGTAACCCATGCCCGTCCAGACTTTATATTCCGTCCCGGAAACAAGTGAGACAAATGGGGGCTTACCGGGACACTCCCCCCATCCTAGACCGAATCCGGGGATTCGGCCCGCATTCGCTGTGTTGCTTACACTATAAACCATGTCACTCCTACCGTTTCGTGGCATTTTGGCCGGAGCAGGCCTCTGGCCCTCGGGCATGAGCAAGGCTATGAGCGCCGCAACAGTTCGATCGACTTGAAGGAAGATGCGGTAATGGCGGTATATTTTCACGAGGAAGACCTGCCCGACGACGTGACGTTCGCGGACGGTCCGATCGCGGTCGACACCGAGGCGATGGGTCTCATGCCGGGCCGCGACCGCCTCTGCCTCGTGCAACTCTCGGACGGTTCGGGCGATGAGCATCTCGTCCGCTTCTCGCCCGACTCCGATTATGCCGCGCCCAACCTGAAAGCGCTGCTCGGCGACGAGGACCGCCTCAAGCTCTATCATTTCGCGCGCTTCGACATCGGCATCATGGCCGCCTATCTCGGCATCATGGCCGCGCCGCTCTATTGCACCCGCACCGCCAGCCGCCTCGTTCGCACCTATACCGACCGTCACGGCCTCAAGGAGCTCGTCAAGGAACTGCTCGGCGAGGACATCTCCAAGCAGCAGCAGTCGTCCGACTGGGGCGGCCCCGAGCTTTCCGAGGCGCAGCGCGACTATGCCGCGAGCGACGTCCGCTTCCTGCATCGCCTGAAAGAGGAACTCGACCGCCGCCTCCTGCGTGAACATCGCATGGAACTGGCCAACGGCATCTTCGACTTCCTGCCCACCCGCGCGCTGCTCGATCTCGAGGGCTGGGACGAGGTCGACCTCCTGGCGCATAGCTAGGCGATGAGCCAGGCGGCCCGGAAGCAACGCGCCATCAAGCGCCACTGGGCCGAGCCCGGAAGCCGGCACGACAGCGTCGTCCGGCTCGCCAAGTGGCTGTTGCCCGCCGCCTTCGTCGTCATGTTCGCGATCCTCGCCTTCGCGCCTTTCTCGAACCGCGAGGAAAACACCTTCATCCTCGACAAGACCGAGGTCGAACAGGCCGAGGAGCGGATGCGGGTCGAAAAGGCGCGCTACCGCGGCGAGGATGCACAGGGCCGAAAGTTCCTCATCGTCGCTTCGGAAGCTGTCCAGGAGACGAGCCGCGTGCCGATCGTCAACATCGACGGCATGGCCGCGCGCCTCGAGACCGGCGAGGGCCCGATTACGGTTATCGCCCCGCGCGCGCGCTACGACATCGAGGAGAAGGTTATCGCCGTGCCGGGACCGCTGCGGGTCACCGGGCCCGACGGCTATCGCCTCGACACCGAGAAGGTGACGCTCGACCTCGATACCAAGATCCTCCAGTCCGACGGGGCCGTCTCGGGGTCGACGCGCCTTGGCAAGTTCGAGGCCGGCGGACTTTATGCCAATCTCGACCAGCGCACGATCAGCCTTACCAAGCGAGCACGCTTGAAAATCGAGCAAGGGGCCTTCAGATGAGCAATATGCATGCCAAGTCGCTCCTCGCCGCTTTCCTCCTCGCCGCCGCCACCGGCGCGTCGGCCTTCACGCAGGACACCGCCTCGGCGCTGCGCGGCCACGACATCTCGGCCCCCGTCGAGGTCGCGGCCGACCGTATCGAGGTGCAGGACCGCGACGACCGCGCGCTGTTCGTCGGCAATGTCGTCGTGCAGCAGGCGGGGCTGACCCTCAACACCGCGCAGCTGCGCATCGCTTATGCCTCCGACGGCGGCATCGACATCAAGCGGCTCGACGCCTCGGGCGGGGTGACCGTCAGTTCGGGCGCCGAGACCGCGCGCGGCGACTATGCCGTCTATGACCTCGACGGCGGGATCATCACGCTCGTCGGCGATGTCGAGCTCAAGCAGGGGCGCAACGAATTGCGCGGCTCGCGTCTCACCATCGACCTCGATTCGGGGCGCGCGGTGATCGACGGCGGTCCGCGCGGCGTCGACCAGCGCGGCGGCCGCGTCACCGGGCGCTTCACGGTGCCGGAACGCGATTGATGCACGACCAGGCCGACCTTCACCGCACCGACCTCAGCGAGGTTCCCGAGGAAGTCGCCTATCGCGGCCTCCAGGTGAATTCGATCGCCAAGAGCTACGGCAAGAATGTCGTGCTGAAGGACGTGTCGATGGCAGTGGCACGCGGCGAGGTGGTCGGCCTGCTCGGCCCCAATGGCGCGGGCAAGACGACCAGCTTCTATTCGGTCATGGGCCTCGTGCGCCCCGACAGCGGGCGCATCATCCTCGACGGCAACGACATCACGGGCCTGCCGATGTACCGCCGTGCCATCCTCGGCCTCGGCTATCTGCCGCAGGAGACCTCGATCTTCCGTGGACTCACGGTCGAGCAGAACATCCTCTCGGTGCTCGAGATCGCCGAGCCCGACAAGCGCGCGCGCGAGGAACGGCTCGAGACGCTGCTCGACGAATTCGGCCTCCAGCGCCTTCGCGAAAGCTCGGCGATGGCGCTTTCGGGGGGCGAACGCCGCCGCTGCGAAATCGCCCGCGCGCTTGCCGCCAGTCCCTCGATCATGCTGCTCGACGAACCCTTCGCGGGCATCGACCCGCTGTCGATCGGCGACATCCGCGACCTCATCAAGGAATTGAAGCAACGCGACATCGGGGTGCTCATTACCGACCATAATGTCCGCGAGATGCTCGATATCGTCGACCGTGCCTGCATCATCTATGACGGGCAGGTGCTGTTCCAGGGCACCCCGCAGGCTCTCGTCGCCGATGCCGAGGTGCGGCGCCTTTATCTCGGCGAAAGCTTCGCCCTCTAAGGCGTCCTGATGGCGCTCGGCCCCTCCCTCGACATCCGCCAGACGCAGTCGCTGGTGATGACCCAGCAGCTGCAGCAGGCCATCAAGCTGCTCGCGCTGTCGAGCCTCGAGATCGAGGCGGTGGTCGCCCAGGAACTGGCCAAGAACCCGCTGCTGGAGGAAGGCGGCGAGAAACCCGAGTCGACCCCCGAGGAGATCGGCGACGGTTTCGACGATGCCCCCGACCCCAGCGGCGCCGACAGCTTCGATGCCGAGGGCGGCGCGCTCGATTACGACATGACCGACGCCGCGCGCGATACCGACAGCCTGCCCGACCTGCCGATGGCCGAGGCGGGCGAGGCGTTCGACTTCGACCGCCTCGAAGCGCGCCCGCACAGCCTCAAGGAGCATCTCCTCGAGCAGATGACCGGCCTTTCCGGCACGCTGGGCGCGCTCGCCGAAGCCATCGTCCACAGTCTCGCCGAGACCGGCTATCTCGAACGATCGCTCGATGACATCGCCGACAGCCTCGGCGCCGAAGTGGTAGAGGTGGAGGAAGCCCTCGCGCTCGTGCAGGAGCTCGACCCGCCCGGCGTCGGCGCGCGCAGCCTGAGCGAGTGCCTCGCGCTGCAGGCCAAGGCCGCCGACCGCTACGATCCCGCGATGGCGCGGCTCATCGACAATCTCGACCTCCTCGCCAAGGGTCGGATGAAGGACCTCCTGCGCATTTGCCGCGTCGACGAGGAAGACCTTGCCGACATGGTCCGCGAGCTGCGCGCATACGACCCGAAGCCCGGCTGCCAATTCTCCTCCACCCCCGCGACGGAGATCCTGCCCGATGTCCTCGTTCGCGAAAGCAAGGAGGGCTGGCAGGTCGAACTCAATCCTGACGCCCTGCCCCGCGTTCTCGTCAACCGCGCCTATCACGCCGAATTGAAATCCAGCGCCTCGGACAAGGCGTCCAAGGCCTGGCTCGCCGACCATCTCCAGAGCGCCAACTGGCTCGTCAAGGCGCTGGACCAGCGCGCCCAGACCATCCTCAAGACCGCGATCGAGATCGTCCGCGTGCAGGAAGGCTTCTTCCGCGAAGGCGTGTCCGCGCTCAAGCCCCTCACCCTCGCGCAGGTGGCCGAGAAGATCGAAGTGCATGAATCGACCGTCAGCCGCGTGACCTCGAACAAATATCTCTTCTGCGAGCGCGGTCTCTACGAACTCAAATATTTCTTCGGCTCGGGGGTCGGCTCGGCCGATAGCGAGGACGGCGCCAGCGCGCTCGCGGTCAAGGCGGCGATCAAGAAGCTTATCGACGAGGAGGACAAGATCCTCTCCGACGATGCGCTGGTCACCGCGTTAAAGGCGCAGGGCTATGACCTCGCCCGCCGCACTGTCGCCAAATATCGCGAGGCGATGGGGATCGGCTCCTCGGTCCAGCGGCGCCGCCAGCGCAAGATGCAGGGCGGGGGCTAGTCCGCCTTCACCGGCGCGGCAAAGCCGACCTTCGCCCAGACCGGCAAATGATCGCTGGCGCGGCGCGCCGCCGGGCTGCGATGCACCCCGCTCTCATAGACGGTCAGCCGCTTGTCGACGAAGATGCGGTCCAATGTCGCGATGGGTTTGCGCGTGTGATAGCTCGGCCCGCAGGCCGCGCAGGCAAAGCGCTCCTCGAGCGCATCGAGGCTGTTGGTCCCCGTTCGCCACTCGTTGGTATCGCCCGCGATGATCGTGGGGCGGTCGTGGCCCAGCGCGTCGATCGTCTCGAGGAGATGCGCCACCTGCCGCTTGCGATAGAGCCCCGACAGGTCGAGGTGCGAGCCGATAATCCGCAGCGGTTGCTGGTCTACGGTCAGCTCCGCCAACAGGGCACCGCGCGGCTCGAGGCTTGGCAGGTCGAGGCACATCGCCTGTTCGACCTCATGGTCCTCGCGCACGAGGATCGCATTGCCGTGCCAGCCGATGTTGCGCGTATCGAGCCGGTCGAGCAGCGGCCGCGTCAGCGGATGTTCGGGCAGGAGGTCGAGGAGCTTGTCATGGCTGCGCGCCGCCGGCACCGGCCGCCAATGGCCGTGCGCCGCGATGATCTCGTGAGGCAGCGCCGCGCCGCGCGTGCCCACGCGCTTGTCGGCCTCCTGCAGCACGACGATGTCGGGGTTCACTTCCTCCAGCACCCGCAGGATGCGCGAGGGATCGCGCTTGCGATCGGTCCCGATCGCCTTGCGGATGTTGAAGGAGGCGATGGTGAGGCTCATGCCCGGACCAACCGCCTCCTTAGGCGTCCCGTTCCGCTAGACGTCGAGGTTCGCGACGTTGAGCGCATTGTCCTGGATGAATTCGCGGCGCGGCTCGACGACATCGCCCATCAGGCGGGTGAAGATCTCGTCGGCCACGTCGGCCTGGTCGACCTCGACCTTGAGCAGCGAGCGCACGTCCGGATCGAGCGTGGTTTCCCACAGCTGGTCGGCGTTCATCTCGCCGAGGCCTTTGTAGCGCTGGATCGACAGGCCCTTGCGGCCCGCGGCAAGCACTGCGTCGAGAAGGCCCGTCGGGCGGGTGATCGCCGTGGTCTTCCCATCTTCCGCATCGCCCTTCTTGAGGACGGCGGGGGTGAGATAGCTGTCGGCCTGTTCCTTGGCGAGCGCGGCGAGCTTGCGCGCTTCGGCCGAGTGGAGGAAGCCGGTGCCGAAACGCATGGCGTCGGTCACGCCGCGCCATTCGCGCTTGAGGACGAGGTCCTCGCCGTCCATCTGGCCCGACCATTCGGCCTCGAGATCGCCCGCCTGCAGGCGCGCCACCGCGCGGGTGACCGCCTTGTCGAGGTCGGCCTTGGGCAGGTTGGGTTCGAGCACGCCGGCGAGCGCCAGCGTCTCGATGAACGCGGGGTCGTATTTGCGCGGTGCATAGCCGAGCACGGTGCGCATCCGGCGCGCATGGTCGACTAGGCTGCGCAGGTCGGCGCCCGAGCGACTACCCTGGTCGGTGTCGAGGACCAGCCCCTCGATGCCGGCATCGACGAGATAATCGTCGAGCGCGGCATTGTCCTTCAGGTACACCTCGCTCTTGCCGCGCGCGACTTTGTAGAGCGGCGGCTGGGCGATGTAGAGGTGACCGGCTTCGACGAGCTCGGGCATCTGGCGATAGAAGAAGGTGAGCAGGAGCGTGCGGATATGCGCGCCGTCGACGTCGGCGTCGGTCATGATCACGATCTTGTGATAGCGCAGCTTCTCGAGATTGAAGTCCTCGCGCCCGATGCCGGTACCCAGCGCCTGGATCAGCGTGCCGACTTCCTTCGAGGACAGCATGCGGTCGAAGCGCGCGCGCTCGACGTTGAGGATCTTGCCTTTCAGCGGGAGGATCGCCTGCGTCTTGCGGTCGCGGCCCTGCTTGGCCGAGCCGCCTGCCGAGTCACCCTCGACCAGGAACAGTTCGGACTTGGACGGATCCTTTTCCTGGCAGTCGGCGAGCTTGCCCGGCAGGCTCGCAACCGTCATCGCACCCTTGCGGGTCATCTCGCGCGCCCGCTTGGCGGCCTCGCGCGCGGCAGCGGCGTCGATCACTTTCTGGATGACGTCCTTGGCGTGCTGCGGGTTCTCTTCCAGCCATTCGCGCATCTTGTCGGCCATCAGGCTTTCGAGCGGCGAGCGCACCTCCGAGCTGACCAGCTTGTCCTTGGTCTGCGAGCTGAACTTGGGGTCGGGCAGCTTGACCGACACGATGGCGGTCAGGCCCTCGCGCATGTCGTCGCCGGTAAGGTTCACCTTCTGCTTCTTCAGCAGGCCCGTCTGGTCGGCATAGGCATTGAGCGTGCGCGTCAGCGCGGCGCGGAAAGCCGCGAGGTGCGTACCGCCGTCACGCTGCGGGATGTTGTTCGTGAAGCAGAGGACATTCTCGTAATAGCTGTCGTTCCACTCGAGCGCGACCTCGATGCCGATGTCGTCGCGCTGGCCGGTGATAGCGATCGGCTCGGGCAGCAGCGCGGTCTTGGCGCGATCGAGATATTGCACGAAGGCGGCGATCCCGCCCTCGTAATACATCTCGACTTCCTTGCGCTCGTCATGGCGCTCGTCAGCGAGGAGGATGCGCACGCCCGAGTTGAGGAAGGCCAGTTCGCGGAAACGGTGTTCGAGACGGTCGAAGTCGAATTCGACGATCTTGAAGGTCGCGGGGCTCGGCAGGAAGGTGACCTTGGTCCCCTTCTTGCCCTGCGCCTCGCCGGTGACGCGCAGGCTTTCGACCGCATCGCCATGCTCGAAGCGCATCCAATGCTCCTTGCCGTCGCGCCAGATGGTCAGTTCGAGCCATTCGCTCAAGGCGTTGACGACCGAGACGCCGACGCCGTGGAGACCGCCCGACACCTTGTAGGCATTGTCGTCGGAGGTATTCTCGAACTTACCGCCAGCGTGGAGCTGGGTCATGATGACCTCGGCCGCGCTCACCCCTTCTTCCTTGTGCATGTCGACGGGGATGCCGCGGCCGTTGTCCTCGACGCTGACCGATCCGTCGGCATTGAGGGTGATGAGGACGCGGTCGCAGTGCCCCGCGAGCGCTTCGTCGATGGCATTATCGGAGACCTCGAAAACCATGTGGTGAAGGCCCGATCCGTCATCGGTGTCGCCGATGTACATGCCGGGACGCTTGCGCACCGCGTCGAGGCCCTTGAGCACCTTGATGCTGTCGGCGCCATATTGCGATTTGTTCTGTTCTTCAGCCATGGATTTTCCGCAAGTTTCTCAATGCTTTGGAAGGGGTTTCCGGGGTCGTCAGCAGGCCGCCGCGAAGGGGCGCTCGGTGGTGGGAAGGCTGAACCCGGATTTCATCACCGATTTATGGCAGAAACGGGCAGCGAAACCAAGCCTTTCGGCCCTGTTTTCACCCCCGCGCGCCAAGGCTTCGGAGCGCAGCCTCGAGCGTCACGTCCACCCCGTCGGTCCGCAGCGTCGCGGCGAGCGGAACGGGCACGTCGGGAAGCGTCCCGCGATCGGCATGGAAGCCGCGCCGATGGCTCGCCACCAGCGGGATATCAAAGCCCAGGTCCGCGCGCGGCAGGCGGGCGAAGAAGAAGGCATCGCCATTGCCCCCGCGGCGGTTACGCCCCGTCTCCTGCCCGACCAGCAGCCCGAGACGATGCGCCTTGACGATCTCCGCGAAGATGCCGGTCGCCGAGCTGTTGTCGGCTCCCACGAGCACCGCCACGGGGCCGGCGAACCGTTGCCCGCGCGGCCGGATCGTGCGGTCGCCCTCTCGAGGAACCTCGCGGAAACCGTTGCCCGCCGCACGAAAGGCGGCGCCGATCGTGTAGAGGCTATCGTCCCAGGTGGTGAGATAGGGGCGATCCTCCTCGGCCACCGTCCCGAGCCGGCTGAGCCGTTGTTCGGCAGGCAGCGGGACAGGAGCGGCGGCGAGCCGTTCGAGCAGCGCGCGGCCGCAGTCGAAATAGCCCCCCTCGTTGCCGCGCAGGTCGATGACCAGCGCCCGCGTGCCGTCGCGCGCGATCCCGTCCATCGCGGTGTCGAGCCAGCCCTTCCAGTCCCAGCGCGTGTTGAACACCGCCCAGCTCGGCATAGTGAGCACGGCGATGTCCCCGCGCGTCTCCATCGTCCACCAGGGCATGTCGGCATCGCGCGGCAGCGGCGGCGGAGCCACGGCGCGGCGCCCTGCCAGCGTGATCGTCGGGACGCGTCGCAGCTCCTGCCGCTGCCCGCGCCTGCCAAGCCCCAGAACCACCGTCTCGCGAACGTTCATCAGCGGTGCGGCGAGCCAGTCGAACGTCTCGAACCGACGCGCCTTGCCGACCGACAGTAGCGCGCGGCGCTTGTTATCGAGACCGCCATCGGCGCGCGTCATCGGGAGCATTGCGGCCTGGATCGCAAGGACACCGCCACCATCGACTGTCGAGACTTCGCGCCCCCCCTCGAGCCCGACGCCATGGGGATCGCCCGTCACGAACATACGCCCCCCGCGCCATTCGAAGTCGAACGGCAGCAGCCGTGAACCGGTCGCATAATGGCGCGCGACCATCTCGTCGGACTGGTTGAAGGGGTTGATGTGCGTATGGCTGCAGCGGATCGCGCCAAGCAGCCGGGCGAGCTTCACGAACCGTGCGGCCGGACGCGTCTCGCGATCGAAGCTAGCGGCGAAGCCCGAGGCGCGCTGCTGCCAGTCGCGCACCGACTGATAGCGCAACAGCCCCGGGTGGTAGCGTTCGAGGAGGCGGACCGCGATCGCGCCCTCGCTTTGCTGCGCCTGTCCCTGCGCCGCGCGGGCGAGGGGCGCGGTGCCAAGCGCCGCCGCGGCGCCTGTCGCCATCAACATCCCCCGCCGGTCGATCGCCACGCTCGTCTCCCACTGATGGCCAACGCTAGCGCAGCAGCGGATGCGACGAAAGCGCCGCTCCATCGTTGGGGGCAAAAGCAGGAGTTTCTCGCCAATGCCGAGATGGCGCTGGTTCATCACCCACATCACGCGGCGGATCTGGTTCCGCGCCGCGCTCATCGCCTTCCTGTCGGTCCTGCTCGCGCTGGCCGCCAACCAGCTCGCGCCGCTCATTCCCTATGATTTCGGGCGGATCGGCTCGGATGCGGTCGACAATGTCCTGACCGTCCTTGCCTCCTCGATGCTCGCGGTGACGACCTTCTCGATGACCGCGATGGTCACCGCCTTCTCGGGCGCCAGCCAGAACGGCACGCCGAGGGCGACCGAACTGCTGGTCGAGGACGCCTCCGCGCAAAATGCCCTGTCCACCTTCCTCGGCGCCTTCCTCTTCTCGATCGTCGGCATCATCGCGCTCAAGGCCAATTACTACGGCGTGCAGGGCCGCGCCGTCCTGCTGGTCGGGACGGTCGGCGTCATCGCCTGGATCTCGATCGTCCTCCTGCGCTGGATCGACCAGCTCGCCCATTTCGGCCGCGTCTCCGACACCATCGAGCGGGTCGAGCGCAAGGCCATCGACGCGGTCACCGATTATTCGGGGCCGCTGAAGCTGTCGGGGCGCGACCCGCGCCACCCCGCCGGCCGCGCCGCCTGCACCGCCTTCCCCTCTCGAAGCGGCTATGTCGCTCACATCGACCGCAAGGCGCTCGGCGAACTGGCAAAGGAGGGCGAGGTCATCGTCCATGTCGGCGCGCCCTCCGGCACTTTCGTCGGGCGCGACCGCCCTTTGGCGTGGACCAAGCTCGCGGCCGAGAGCGAAGGTGAGGAAGGCAAGGATTTTTCCGACCGGCTCGGCGCCGCCTTCACGGTGCGCGATGCCCGCGATTTCGACCAGGACCCGCGCTTCGGCATCACCGTGCTTGGCGAGATCGCGAGCCGCGCGCTTTCGCCCGCGGTCAACGACCCCGGCACCGCCATCGCCGTGCTGGCCGCCGGGCTCCGCGTGTTCGACCGCTTCGTCGAGGCTTGCAATACCAATGGCGAGCGCGCGATCGACGACGTGGTCGAACCCGCGCTCAGCCTCGAGGAAATGGTGCGCGACCTGCTCGTCCCCATTGCCCGCGACGGAGCGCAGCTGGTCGAGGTTCAGATGCGGTTGCAGGACGTGCTCGGCTCGGTCGCCCACCATGCCGGCGAGCATCGCGCGCCCTTCCATGCGCTCGCGAGGGAAACGCTCGATCGCGCGCTGTCGCAACTCGACGACGAACGTGACCGCGAGCGGCTGTGCGCGGCGCACGAGGCCGCCTTCGGCAAGACTAATCCCGAACCAGAGCGCCACCGCGCACGGTGAAACGCGCGGCGTCATCGACCGCGTCGAACAGCGCGGCTTCGGTGCCCGTCATGAACACCTGCCCGCGTCCCTCGAGGCGGGTGTAGAGCGCGGCGCGGCGCGCCGGATCGAGATGGGCCGCCACCTCGTCGAGGAGCAGGACCGGATCGAGCCCGCGCGCCTCGCTCACCTTGTTGGCATGCGCCAGCACCAGTCCGAGCAACAGCGCCTTCTGCTCGCCGGTCGAACAGTCGGCAGCCGCTTGGCCCTTGGCGGCATAGGTGACCGCAAGATCGCTGCGGTGCGGGCCGGCGAGCGTACGCCCCGCCGCCGCATCGCGCCGCCGCCCTTCGGCCAGCGCCCGCGCGAGATCGTCGCCGTCGAAGCCCTCCAGCGCCAGCCGCGCGGCGGGAAAATCGTCATCGCCCGCCCCCGCGCCGTCGAGCGCGGCGACGGTGCGCACCCGGGCATCGTGCAGCGCGTGTCCCGCCTCGGCCATGCGCAACTCGAGCCCGTCGAGCCAGGCCGGGTCGGGTCGCTCCTCCTCCGACAATAGCCGGTTACGCTCGCGCATCGCCTGTTCATAGAGGCTCGCATTGCGCGCATGCTCGGGCTCGAGCGCCAATGTCAGCCGGTCGAGGAACGCCCGCCGCCCCGTCGCCCCCTCGAGGAACAGGCGGTCCATCGCGGGTGTAAGCCACAGGATGGCGATGCGCTCGGCTAGCGCGCTGGCCGAGGCATTGGCGCCGTTGATCCGCACCACGCGCCGGTCGGGCGCATTGGCCTGCGTCCCCACGCCCACCTCGCTTCCATCCTCGAGCCGCGCGGCGATGGCGAAGCCGCCCGCCCCGTCGCTACGCGCCATCGTCCTTAGCGCCGCGCGACGGAGGCCCCGCCCCGGCGACAGCAGGCTGATCGCCTCGAGGATGTTGGTCTTGCCCGCCCCGTTGGGGCCCGTCAGCAGGTTGAATCCCGCCGCCGGCTTGATCAGCGTATCGCGATGGTTGCGAAAATCGGTGAGGGCGAGGCGGCTGATCACGCCCCTTGCTTGGCCCGCCACAGGCGGCGGATCAAGCGTGCCTGACAATCACGCCGCTTGTCAGGACCACCCTGCCGGAAAACCAAGTCACCGACGCCCGGCTGGCCACGGCGCTTCGTAAGGAAAAGGGGCGGCCACGAGATCCGTGCCGCCCCTCTTTTGCTGAAGGTCGATGATCGACGCGTCAGACGCGCATCGGCATCAGGACGTAGAGCGCAGGGCTGTCGTCCTTCTCGCGCAGCAGCGTCGGCGCGGCGGCATCGGCAAGATGCACCTCCACCGTGTCGCCCTCGATCTCGTGGAGGATGTCCATGAGATAGCGCGCGTTGAAGCCGATCTCGAGCCCGTCATTCTTGTAGTCGGCGGGGATCTCTTCCACCGCGACGCCATTTTCGGGGCTGGTCACCGACAGCGTGACCGTATTGTCCGACACCGCCATCTTGACCGCGCGGGTCTTCTCGCTGGCAATGGTCGCGACGCGGTCGACACCCGCCATGAAGCTCTTGGGATCGAGCTTCAGGAGCTTGTCGTTCGCGGTCGGGATGACGCGGTTGTAGTCGGGGAACTTGCCGTCGATGAGCTTGGAGGTGAGGACCGCCGAGCCGAGGCCGAACCGGATTTTCGAATCCGACAGCGACACCTCGACCGTGCCCTCGACCTCGTCGAGCAGCTTGCGCAATTCGCCGACGCACTTCTTGGGCACGATGATGTCGGGCATGCCGTCCGACCCTTCGGGCTTCTCGACGGTCACGCGGGCGAGGCGGTGGCCGTCGGTCGCGGCGGCCTTCATCGCATCCTCGGTGACGTGGAAGAAGATGCCCATGAGGTAATAGCGCGTTTCCTCGTTCGAGATGGCGAAACGCGTCTTGTCGATGATCTGGCGTAGCGTGGCTGCGGGCAGCTCGAAACGGTGCGGCAGCTCGCCCTCGGCGATGACGGGGAAGTCGTCGCGCGGCAGCGTCTGGAGGTTGAAGCGGGCACGGCCGGCAACGACCTGCATCTTGCCGTCGGCGGCGGTCAGCTCGACCTGCGCGCCTTCGGGCAGCTTGCGGACGATGTCGAAGAAGGTGTGCGCGGGCACGGTCGTCGCACCGGCCTGCGAAACGTCGGCGGCCACGGTTTCGTCGACCTGCAGGTCGAGGTCGGTTGCCATCAGGCGGAGGCCGTTGTCCCCGGCTTCGAGGAGCACGTTCGACAGGATCGGGATGGTGTTGCGGCGCTCCACCACCGATTGAACATGGCCGAGGCTCTTGAGGAGAACCGCCCGTTCCAACGTCGCTTTCATGTGCTGCAAGCCCCCGCAAAGTCATGTGGTCACGGCCGGGATCGGCCGGGTCATTCTTCGTTATAACGCGACGATTCAACTGTGCCAGCCCTTTCGCGCACCCGCCGTGTTTCGCCTCCGGGCGGTGCTGGCGGGGCAACGGCCCGCCGCGACGCAGGAGCGGTGTCTTGCTGCAAGGGTTGGACAGGGCCGAACGACGCCCCGGGCAATGACCTGTCCGCGTCAGGCGCGGCGTTCGGTCGCCGGCGGGAGAATATTCTCCCGCTTCCCGAGCACGGCCAGCGTCTCCTCCGCGGCACGCTCGATCGCGGCAAGGCGCAGCGATGCCTCATCGAGATCCGCGGCGGTCTCGAGGCGAGCGGCCAGGGCGGCCACCCTCGCTGCTCCCGCGCTGCCCGCCGCGCCTTTCAGGACATGCGCCTCGCTCGCCACCTTGGGGAGGTCACCATCGGCGATCGCACGCGCGATCTGTCCGGGGCGCAGTTCGAGCTCGACCCTCAGGAGCCCGAGCAGATTGTCGAGCCGTTGCGCCCCGAGTACTTGCCCGAGTTCCTCGAGCCGATCGCCATCGAGCAGCACCGGCGTCCCCCCGTCGCCATCGCCGGTGCCCGCGGCACGCGCTTTAAGCTCCGCACCCTGGCCGCCGGCCTCGTCCTGCCCCTGCCGTAACTCTGCCGCCACGCCCGCGCTCGCCGACACGAGCCGGTCGAGCGTGTCGAACAGCGCGGCGCGGTCGATCGGCTTGGTGAGGAAGGCGTCGAGCCCGACATTGTCGTAGAATCGCCGGCGCTCGGGCGAGGCATCGGCAGACAGCGCGATGACGGGTACTCGGCCCCGCTGCCCGCCGAGTGCGCGGATCTGGCGGGTCGCCGCGATGCCGTCCATCTCGGGCATCTGCATGTCCATCACCACGGCGTCGAAGCTCCCGCCCCGCACGGCATCGACGGCCGCGAGCCCGTTGCCGACACAGGTCACACGGTGCCCGCGCGCTGCCAGCATCGAGTGGATCAGCATCTGGTTGACCGCATTGTCCTCGGCGACGAGCAGGTCGAGCGCGGCGCCGGTCGCGACCTCCTGACGCGGCAGGGGCACCGGCTCCTCGCCAACCGGCAGGGTCAGCGTCAGGCTGAACCGGCTGCCATGATGACGGTCGCTTTCGACATGGATGCGTCCCCCCATCGCGCCCGCCAGTCGCTGCGCCATCGCCAGTCCGAGCCCCGCACCGCCCGCGCCGCGCGACAGGCTGGAATCGGCCTGCCCGAAGGGTTCGAACAATCGCTCCATCACGGCCGGCGAAATGCCCGCCCCGCTGTCGCGCACGGCCAGCGTCCACAATTGCTCGTCGATCCGCGAGCGGCGCGCCAGCTCGACCACCACCTCGCCCTCGGCAGTGAACTTGATCGCGTTGGACAGGAGGGTGGAGAAGATCTGCCGCACCCGCGCTGCATCGCCGCGGGCAGGCAACGGGTTGCCGACATCGGCCTCGAGCCGGAGCGAAAGCCCCTTCGCGCGGGCGGCGGGGGCATGCTGGTCGAGCGTCTCGGCAACCAGCTCCTCGACGCGAAAGTCGCGCATCTCCAGTTCGAGATGGCCGCCCTCGATCTGCCAATAGTCGAGCAGTTCGTCGAGAATGCCCATCAGCTCCTCGGCGCTCTGCGCAAGGGTCGCGAGATTGGCCTCGCGCGCGACCGCGTCCCCGTCCTCGCGGAGGAGGTCGATGAGGCCAATGACGCCGGTCATGGGCGTACGGATCTCGTGACTCATGACGGCAAGGAACTGCGCCTTGGCCCTCGCTGCCGCGCGGGCCGCGTCGCGGGCCGAGACGATCTCGCGATGCGCCTGTCGCTCCTCGGTGATATCGCGCACCACGCCGATGACCCCGACGGCCTCGCCGCGCGGGTCGCGGTCGGCGTGGAGCGCGATGCGCACATGGCGCCGTTCCTCGCCCGCACTGAAGTCAACCGCGCATTCCACGCTCGACTTGCGGCGGCGGGCCTCGCGAACGGCATTGAGCAGCGTGTGTCGCGCCGCGCCGTCGAGCTGGCGCAACAGCGCGCGTGCCTCGATCAACCGGCCCGGCACCTGCCCGAGCATGCGGTAGAGCTGGTGGCCGTGATCGAAGCCACCATCGACGAACGAGAAGCGCCAGTGCGCGACCTGCGCCAGTTCCTCGGCCAGCGTGAGGAGGCGGTTGGACTCGCGCAGCTTGCCCGCGCTCTCGGTCATCATGTCCTCGATCAGCTGGCGGCGGTGGATGTCGCGCACGGTGGCGATCATCTCGCGCGGGTGGCCCGACGGATGGTAGACCAGCTGGAACATCGCCTCGACCCAGCGCCACTGCCCGTCCTCGTGACGCAAGCGGAAGCGCAGCTCGGGCGGCTCGGCGCCGATCAGCAGGTCGGACAGGATATGGGTGAAGACCGGCCAGTCGTTGCCGTGGACATAGGGCCGGATCGACTGGCCGCACAGATCCTCGGGCAACAGGCCGAGGACCCGCTCGGCCGCCGAGGAAGCGAACAGCACATTGGCCTCGAGATCGAGCCGGAAGATGATGTCTCGGCTGTTTTCGGCGACGAGGCGGTAGAGCCGCTCGCTGCGCTCGAGTGCCTCGGCATCGCGGCGCTGCGCGGTGCGGTCCTCGAGCAGGAGGAGGAAGCCGGTGCAGCGGTCCTGCTCGACCAGCGCGGCGATCCGCATGCGATAATCCGCGATGCTGTCGCCCTGCGGGACGCGCACGTCGAGCATGGCATCTTCCTTGACCACGAGCGCGCGCGACCAGGCGAGGTCGAAGCGGACGGCGTCACTGGGGTCGAGAAGCCGCAGCCAGTCGTCACCGAGCGGGACGTCGTCGGACAGGCCGGCGAAGTCGCGCCACGGCCCGTTGGCCCAAAGAGGACGTCCGGCGGCATCGCAATGCAGCATGGCCGCGCGCGACTGTTCGGCGATCGAACGGATGAGGCGGTCGCCCGTGGCGGCGCGCGCGGCGGCGCCATCGCGTTCCAGTGCGAGCGCCCGCACGGGTAGCGCGACGAGGAGAAGGCTGGCGGTGAACAGTTGCAGCCACAGCGCCGCTTCCCCCGTGGACCCCGCCATCACCGCGATCGGCCCCATGCCCGCCGCGCTAGCGACCGCGGCAAGCGCGGTCCAGCCGAGGATTGCGGTCATCATCGCGGCAGGCGCGAGCCGGTAGGATGCCAGCAAGAGCACGGGCACCAGCGGCAGGAGGAAGAGCGAGGGCGGCCGCGTGAAAGCGGCAAGCACGAGCAGCGTGGCGGCAAGGATGAGCAGCGCGCGCGCCGCGCGGTCGGTGCCGGGCGCTGCCGCCGACGCCGCGGCCGAACGTCCCGCGAGAATCGGCGGGAGCAGCAGGAGGTGGCCGAGCGACAGCGCGAGGAAGGTTGCGGCCAAAGCGGCGACACCACTGGCCAGGCCTCCCGAGACCAGCCAGAGGCCGGCAGCGGCAAGGAGGCTGGCCAGCTGGGTCGTGCCCAGCAGGCGCACGAGCGACACGTCGAGCGGTTGTGGCCCCCCGCCTTTCTCCGTTTCGGTGCGATTTTCGGACGTTCGCGACAGCCAGTAGCTCACCGCAAGCACTTCGGCCGCGTGAATCGGGCCCGCGAGCCACGCGAGCGCGCCCGCCGCCGGCTGCAACGCCGCCGCTATCGCGACCCCGCTCGCCAGCCCCGCGACCAGCGAACGGCGCAGGGCAGGCGGCTGTCCGTGCATGACGGCCACGGCCAGCGCACTGACCGGCCAGAAGAGCAGCGGGAGCCCGACCACCGCAGCAAGCGCATAGGCGGCGGCGGCGAGCGCCGCGCCCGGCAACATCGCACCGGCAAAGGGGAGCAGCAGGCCGATCCCGCGGCGAGAGAAAAAAGCGCTTCTCGAAATGGACATCCGGCCTCCTCGGGCCGGATGCTGGCGAACCTCTCGCGATACCGCGGCGGGCGGTATGGCGGGCACGATTTCCGACCGATGCCTTTCCTACGCCCGGGACGGCGCAAGGCCCCGCAAATAAGGGTCGCAATCGGAGGGAAAAGCCGGCGGCGCCCGCCCGCCCGAGACCCGCGACTAGCCGCCGAGGAGCCCGCCGACACGGTGCACCGCGCCATCTTCGAGGGGACCGTCCCCGGGGGTCAGCGCAACCGCTTCGCCGCCGCTCGCGGGCGCGACCATGAAGCCGCCCTCGCTGCGGGTGACGACGAGGTCGCTCCCGCCATAGGTCGGCAGCGTGAGCTCGCCGCCCTCGGCCTGGTCGAAGGCGCTGGCGATATCCTCGCCAAGGATCGTGCCCGGCAGGATATGCAGCGTCACCAGCGCGGCCAGCTCTTCCTTGTCCTCGGGCAGGGTCGCGGGAAAGGCGTCGTCGGCGGGCAGGAGCACGGTATAGGGCTCGGGCCCCTCGAACAGCCCGTCGAGCCCCGCCGCACCGAGCGCCTCAGCAAAGCGGCTGTCGGCGGGGATGGCGCCAGCGAGCGTTTCGGGATCGGCCGAGACGTCGCTGACCGCTTCCTCGGTCGCTCCGTCATTGCCGCAGGCCGCGAGCGTGAGCGGGAGGGCGATGAGCGCTGCGCGCGCGATGCCCCCGATCACAGGACCGCCTCGATCACTTCGGCGATCAGCATCGTCGTCGGATCCACCCGATAGATGTAGCCGTCGCTGTAGCGGTACATGTTCTGCGGGCTGTCATAATAGGTGTCCCGATAGGCATGGGGCACATTGTAGACCGAATAGGAGCTGGGCAGCGGCTGCCCCACCCCGAGGTCGCCCGTCAGCAGCGAGACCACCGAGCGGATGAGCTGGGTCTCGGGGTCGACGCGATAGATCGCCCCGTCGCCGTAGCGATAATAGGGATCATCGTAATAGCTGCGATACTGGTATGGCAGGTTGTAGCTGTCATAGGCTGACGGATAGCGGCTCCCCACCGGATAATAATATCCGCGGCGGTCGTAGAGCGGGATGAGCGCGTCGATCAGCCCGTTCGAGCCGAGCCGGTAGATATAGTCGTCGCCATAGCGATAGTCGTAGCGGTCATCGCGCCCGAACCAGTCGCTCAGCACACCCGACAACCGGCGGTCGGCATAGCTCGCGGGCACGCGCTGCCCGTAGAGGTTCCTGGCCTGACCAGGCGGCAGGCAGCCATTGTTCTTCTTCGCAAGTCCCGGCGGGCAGCCGTTGACCAGCCCGCGCCCGTTGGCATCGCCATAGCGATAGGCGCCGCTGCGATAATCGAAGATGTCGCGCCGGTCGTCGCGGCTCACGACGAAGCGGCCGTCGTCACGGACGACCATGCGATCGTTGCCGCGACCGTTATTGGCGCGCGCGGGCGGACCGCGGCGGTCGTCATTGTCGCGCGCCACGCGGACACGTTCGTTGCCGCGGCCGCGATCGTCATTGCCCTTATTGCCGCGCGCCTGGCCGCGCTCGGCGCGGTCGGGCGGCCCACCGCGTTCGGCATTGCCGTTGCCGCGATTGCCGTTTCCGTTGCCGCGGGCCTCGGCGCGATCGGGCTTTCCGCCCCCGCGTTCGGCCTTTTCAGGCTTGCCCTTGCCCTCGGGCTGCGCGCCCGCCGCCACCGGCAGCGTAAGCGCGAGACTGGCAGCGGCCACGCCGCAGAGAATATTACGCATGTGCAATCTCCTTCGCCGTGACAAACGACAAAGGCGGGATTCGCGTTCCTATCCGGCGGCTTCCTCGACCCAGTCGCCCGGGAGGCGACGTGCGGCGAACACCATCAGCAATGCGGCGAGCAGATAGACCGAAAGCACCGCCAAAGCGGCATAACGAAGGCTGTCCGCCCCGTAGGTTTCGCGCAGGCCGTCCGAGATCGCTCCGATCAGCAGCGGACCGACACCAAGGCCGATGAGGTTGTTGATGAGGAGGAAGGCCCCGCTCGCGGTCGCGCGCAGTGGCGGCGTCACGATATGCTGGATCGCGGTCGTGACCGGTCCCAGCCACAGGATATTGAGCGCGTTGGGAATGAGGAGCAGCGCCCAGACGAGCACGAGGTTTTCGCTCAGGAGGCCGAGCGCATAGAGCGGCGCGGTGACCAGCCAGGCGATCGCCGGCAACCAGGCATACCAGCGGCGGTCCTTCGATCCGAGCCGGTCGGCGAGCCAGCCGCCCATGAACACGCCGATGGTGCCGCCGATGAGCAGCAGCGAGCCCATGAACTGGCCCGCGCCGATCAGGCTCATGTCGAAGGAGCGCATGAGGACGCTGGGGATCCAGATGGCAAGGCCATAGCCGCACAGGCTCGACAGCGAGGCCCCGAAGGCGAGCAGCCAGAAACTGGGCTTCTTCCCGATCAGCGGGAAGACCGCGAACAGGTCGGCGAGCCGCTGCGGCGCGCCGTGGCTGCGGGGCTTGTCCTTCACCACGAGCTTGAAGATCGGGGCGTAGAGGATGCCCGCAACGCCCATGACGACAAAGGCCACACGCCAGTTGACGAGCTCGGCGATATAGGCGCCGAACACCGTGCCCGCGCCGAGCCCGATGGGCACACCGAGCGAGAAGATGGCGAGCGCGCGGGCGCGGCGTTCGGGCGGGAAATAGTCGGCGATCAACGCGTAGGAAGGCGCCACACCGCCCGCCTCGCCGACCCCGACGCCGAGGCGGAAGAGGAAGAGCTGGATGAAGCTGTTGGCGGTGCCGCACAGGGCGGTGAAGCCTGACCAGACCGCGACCGCGCCCGCTATGACGCCCGAGCGATTGGTACGATCGGCGAGCATGGCAAGCGGCACGCCGAAGAAGCTGTAGAGCAGCGCGAAGGCGAGCCCGCCCACCGCGCCGAACTGCGCATCGCTCAGCCCGAGGTCGTCCTTGATCGGCTGGGCGAGGATGCCGAGGATCTGCCGGTCGAGGAAGTTGAAGATATAGGCGATGAGCAGCATGCCGAGCACGACATTGGGGTTGGGCCCGCGGCTTGCCGCCGGGTCGATCGTGTTGCTCGCCATGATGTCCTTCTTCCTCCCCTGACGCGAAACGCCGTCCCGCCCGTGGGGGACGAGACGGCGTCAAGCGTTACACGATCGTCCTAGAAACGATAGCCGACCGAGGCGAAAATCTGCCGCGGGTTGCCGTAATATGCGGTCAGCGTCCCCTCGGTCCCGAGCGTCGGGATGGGGTTGCCGTCTGCACCGAGGATGAGCGCGCCGCTGTCGGGGTCCTGCGCGAGGAAGTTGTAACCCGCCGTGATGTAGCGCTCGTCGGTCAGGTTCTTGCCATAAAGGCCGAGCGTCCAGTGACCGTCCTCGCTCTCCCACGTTACGCCGGCATCCCACAGGGCGAAGCCGTCCTGGTCGAGCGGCGAGGCGAGTTCGAACTGCTGGCTGTCACCGCGATAGCTGAGCGTGGTGTTGGCGATGAGCTCGCCGCCACCGACCTGCGTGACATAGGCCAGCGTGCCCGAGGCGGTAACATCCGGCGTGTTCTGGATCTCGCGATCGTCGGCCACGTCGAGGCCGCGGCTGTCGATATATTCGAGATATTTCGCATCGATGAGGCCGAGCGACCAGCCGAGCGTCAGGCGGTCCGAATAGCTGTCGCCCATCAGGGTCGCATTGCCCTCGAACTCGAGGCCGCGGATGCGCGCCTTGGCGGCATTGGTGGTGACGCCGATGAAGGTCTGGTTGCCGCTGGAGTCGGTCACCCCGATCGAACCCGGGATCTGGACGTCCTCGTAATCGGCGTTGAACAGCGCCAGCGCCGCATAGACGCGGTCGTCGAAAAGATTGCCCTTCCAGCCGAGTTCGTAGCTTTTCACCGTCTCGGGCGCGAAGGCGAAGAAGTCGTAGATCTCTTCATAGGTGACGGTGCCGCTGCCATCCATGTCGGGCGCCGCCGAGGACTGGCCGCGCGGATCGAAGCCGCCGCCTTTGAAGCCCTCTGCATAGCTGGCGTAGATGGTGTGGTCGGCGCTCGGCTTGAAGGTGACCGAGGCGCGCGGGGTAAAGGCCTCGTCATTGCGGCGGCCCTCGAAGTCCGAGGTCGTGGCGAACACCACGCCAGCGCCGCCGAAGATGGGCGAACCGCCCCCGAAATAGGTCTCGCGGAAGACCGCGCTGCGGCGCTCGTCGTCGGTGTAGCGGCCGCCGACCGAGACCGAGAGCTGGTCGGTGATGTCGAAGTCGAGATCGCCGAAGATCGCCCAGGTCTTGGTCTTCACATCGCCCTGCGTCAGCGCGGTGAGGCCATTGATGAAGGTGAACAGGCGCACGTCGAAGACGGTGTAGGCGTCGGCGTCGAGATAATAGGCACCGAGGAGGCCCTGCAGGCGGTCGCCTTCGTAGAGCAGCTGCAGTTCCTGGCTGATCTGCTCGTTCTCGTAGATGGCGGGCACGTCGAGATCGACCGCCTGGAGCGTGTCGAAGTCGATCGGGGTCGCGCTTTCATCGTCGCGCCACGCGGTGATCGAACGGAAGGTCCAGTGATCGTCGATACCGGCATCGAGGTGGAAGCTGATGCCCTCGGCAGTGACCTGCTGGACGGGATCCATGAGACCCGCACGCGTGTCATATTCGTCGTCGAGCAGCGGCGCGCCCGAGGCGAGGCCCGGAATCAGGCGGAAGCCGCCGCGCGCATTGCTGTCGTCCTCGGTGCGGTCATAGGCGACACGCGCGAGGATGGTGTCGGCATCGCCCGCCTCGAACGAGAGGCGGGTGGCGAGCACGTCCTTGTTATAGTTCTCCTCGCCGGTGACGATATTTTCGCCAAAGCCGTTGTTCTGGAGCCAGGCGACCGCCGCGCCCGCGCGGAAGACCTCGTTGCCCATGCTGACCTTGCCGACCATGTCGAGCTGGCCATGGGTACCGACGCTGACGCGCGCCGAGCCATGCGTGCCCTCGGGCAGCGGCCGGGTGACATATTTCACCGCGCCGCCGATGGTGTTGCGGCCGTAGAGCGTGCCCTGCGGCCCGCGCAGCACCTCGATCCGCTCGACGTCATAGATGTCGAGGACGGCGGCCTGCGGGCGGTTGAGGTAGACGTCGTCGAGATAGATGCCGACGCCCTGCTCGAAGCCCGCCACCGGGTCCTGCTGGCCGACACCGCGGATGAAGGCGGTGAGCGTCGAATTGGTCCCGCGCGACGCCTCGAGCGTCACGTTGGGGGTGGTGTCGGCGATGTCGGTGATATCGAGCGCGGCCTCGCGTTCGAGCATCTCGCCCGAATAGGCGGTCACCGCGAGGGGGACATCCTGCAGGCTTTCCGCGCGGCGACGCGCGGTGATGACGATGGGGCCGCCTTCGGCGCTCTCGTTGGCGACGGGCGCGGCCTCCACGCCTTCGGCTTCCTCGACGGCAGCCTCCTGCGCCAGCGCCCCCGCGGGCATGGCGAAAGCGGCGACAATGGCGGTCGTGGCGAGCAGGCCCGCCTTCTCGATACGGAACGACAACATGAAATCCTCCCCTGTTCAGGCGGGACAGGTCCTGACACCATGCCCCATCGCAGCCTTGCGTAATGAAAGTTGAACCAACTTTCAACTTTGGTTAGGAACAAGTGCAGGGGGAGTGATGAAACAGACACAGACGGACGGTGGGAGGAGCGCCAAGCAACCGCGTACCAAGCGGGGGGAGGCGACGCGCGCGAAGATCCTCGACGCCGCGCGGATCGAATTCGGCAAGCATGGCTTTGCCGACAGTTCGATCGCCGCCATCACGCAGCGCGCCAAGGTCGCGCTCGGCACCTTCTACACCTATTTCGACAGCAAGGAGGAGGTCTTCTCCGCGCTGGTCGCCGACATGTCGCGGCGCGTCGCCGAGGCGGTTGGCCCGGCCATTGCCGGGGTCGAGAAGAGCCTGCCGCGCGAGGAAGCGGCGCTCGGCGCCTTCCTGCGCTTCGCCCGCACGGAAGCCGAGGTCTATCGCATCATCGACGAGGCGGAATTCGTCGATCCGCAGGGCTTCGAGCGCCATTATCGCACCACTGCCGCGCGCATGCGTGACCGGCTCGATGCGAGCGGGGACCTTGCCGCGCCGCAGAGCGACCTCGATGCCGAGGTGCGCGCCTGGGCGCTGATGGGCATGAACGTGTTCCTCGGGCTGCGCTTTGCCGTTTGGGGTGACGAGGATCCGCAGGCGGTGGCCGCCGCCGCCAACCGGCTGCTCGCGAACGGGCTGCGCTAGAGGCCGCGCAGCGCCCGGGCCAGCGCCGCGACATCGTCGGCGTCATGATAGAGGCCGAAGCCGAAGCGGATGACATCGCCGCGCACGTCGGTCACGACACCCTCCGCCTTCAGTGCATCGCACCACGCCGCCGCCTGCTCGTGGCGGTAGGCGAGGAAACGTGCGTGCGGCCCGTCACCCAGCGGGTTGAGCAGTTCGGCATCGGCGAGCGGCGTGTCGGCAAAGACGTCGACTGCCTGCTGCTGGAGCGCTGCAACCTGCGCACTGATGCCTGCCGTATCGAGACCCTCGGCCTCGAGCATCGCGCGGACCGCGTTCCAGCGATAGAGCGCCGAGGGGTCGAAGGTCGCGCCCATGAAGCGCATCGCATTGCTCGCATAGCCGACCATGCCGGGCGGCAGGGTGAGGTCCTCGAATTCGGCGAACCAGCCGGTCAGCGGCGGGCGGTCGCCAAAGCCCGGCGGGCAGGACATGAAACCCATCCCCTCGCCCGCCATCGCATATTTGTAGCCGCCCCCGAGGAAGAAGGCCTTGTCCGACAGGCCCCCGCCAAAGGGCGCGTCGATCGCCATGAAGCTGTGATAGCCGTCGATGACGACCCATGGCCCGTCGGGATCAGCGAGCTCGACGATCGGCTCGATCGGCGCGGTCACGCGCCCCGTCCCGAACATCACCTGGCTGACCATGACGAGGTCGTGGCGCCCCGTCTTGGCGGCCGCGGTAAAGCGCTCGGCAAAATCCTCCCACGGGGCGGTCGGCACGGTGTCGAGAATGATCTCGCCCGCCTCGAGCCAGCGCGCGAACTGGCGCCGCGCCGAGTGGAATTCGCCGTCACTCGCCAGCACCCGCAGCGGCCCACGCGCGCGGCGCGGCGCCGCGGCGGCGAGGCGCAGGATGAAGTCGTGCGTATTGGCGGCGAAGACGATGCGGTCGGCCTTGTCCCCGCCCATGCCGAGTTCGGTGGCCACATGGCGCGCCGCCTCGGGCCACACCTCGCCCATCACGCGGTCCCACTTGAGATCGGCGAGCCGCGCGGCATCGTCCCAGCAGGCCACCTGCCCTTCGCGGCTGGCGTCGGGCCACAAATGATGGCTGTGCGCCGCGAAGTGCAGCCTGTCGGGGGCAGCCTCGAGGCTGCGCGAGAAGAGCCGCTTGTGGCTCATAGCTCGGAGCGCAATTCCCACAGCGCGGGGAAGGCGCGCTTGTCGAGCGTCGTCTTGAGATAGGCGGCGCCCGCCGATCCGCCGGTGCCCTTACGACCGCCGATCACGCGCTCGACCGTGATAACATGCTTGTGCCGCCAGCTGGCCAGCGCATCGTCGAGATCGACCAGCTTTTCAGCAAGGCCATAAAGCTCGGGATAGGTCTCGGTGTTCTGGTAGACGCTCTTCCAGCTGTCCTTGATCGCCTCGTCGCCCGAAATGTCGAAGCCCGCGCGCCCCAGCGCCGCATTGGCCTCGTCATAGACGCTCGGCGCCTCGAGCGCGGCGGTGAGGAAATCATGCTCGCCGCTGCCGGGCTCGTAATTCTTGAGGAAGCGCGGATCCTTCAGGCCGAGGCGATATTCGAAGGCGCGGAACTGCGCCGACTGGAAGCCCGAGGCCGAGCCGAAATGATGGCGGAATTTCATATAATCCGACGGGGTCAGCGTCGACAGGATGTCCCAGCTCATCGTCATCACCGTCTGGATGCGGCTGACGCGGCTCAACGCCTTGTGGACGAACAGGAAGCGGTCGGCGCGCAGTTCCTCGCAGGCATATTCCACCTCGAACAGGATCTGCTTGAGCCACAGTTCCTTGGTCTGGTGCAGGACGATGAACAGCATCTCGTCATGCACGTCGCTATGCGGCTTCTGCGAGGAGAGCAGCTGCGGAAGCGACAGATAGTCGCCGTAAGTCTGGTCGTCGGGAATGGCAGTCATGGCGCTGGCCTAGCCCTCCCCGGAAGGAGCGGCAAGGCCCGGCGCCACGATACGGTGGTTACTGCTGCTGGCCGCCGACGAGGCCGCCGGCCTGGTTGACCTGGCCGATGTTGCCGAAGATTTCCTCGAAGAAGCTCTTCTCACGGCCGAGCGTCGGGGTCTCGTCGCCAGAGGGGTCGATGTTGACGGCAAGCTCGGGGCCGGTTTCCGCGACGTCCGCGACATTGCCATATTCATCGAAGGTCACCGCGATGATGCGCTGGTCGGTCATGCGCGGCTGGCGGAAGGCGAAGCGGTCGGTGCGCCGCGAGACATAATACCAGGTGTCGTCCTCGAACTGGCCGACGAAGCTGGGCGTGCCGAGCGTGGCGCGCACCGAGTCGCGATTGTCGATGCCCGGCGCGATCGCCTCGGTCAGTTCCTGGTTGTAGACATAGCCCTGGTCCGAACGGATCCCGGCGCAGCCGCCGAGCGCGGCGGTGGCCACGGTGAGGGCCAGGAGATGGCGTGCACGCATGTTTGTCTTCCAATTCTTGACTGTCGTCGGCCCTTGCCGGGCACGGTCGCGCCGGACTATGCGGCTCTCACCGCCGGCTTGCAAGGAAAAGGCTGAACCGCGCCTTGCCGGGCCGCGACAAGGAGAGACAAGATGCGCAAGCTCTTTTCATGGCTGCGTCCCCCGCCCGGCGCCGAGGCCGCCAGCCTCTACGGCGCGCTGGTCGGTGCCGCGCGCGACCCGCACTGGTACCGCGAGGGCAAGGTGCCCGACACGCTCGACGGCCGCTTCGGCGTCCTGTCCACGCTTGTCGCGCTGGCCGTGCTCCGGCTCGAGCGGGGCGAAGAAGATGCGGTGCGCGGCTCGGTCGCGCTGACCGAGGCCTTCATCGCCGACATGGATGCGCAGATGCGCGAGGAAGGGTTCGACGCCGGCCTCGGCAAGCAGGTTCGCTCGATGGTCGGCGCACTCGCCGCCCGCGTCGACCGCTGGCGCTTTGCCGAAGAGGAAGAGGTGGATGCCGACCAGTGGCGCGAGGCTGCACGCTGGAGCGTCTTTCGCGACACGCAGCCCGACGAGGGCGCGCTCACCTATGTCTCCGAGCAACTCCGGCGCTTTGCCGAGCGTATCGACGGCGAGCCCGACGCCAATCTGCTGCGAGGTGAATTGTGATCGACGATTTCGGAAAGGTCGCACTGGCGACGCTCAAGGACGGCGAGACCATCGCCATCCATGCCGACGAGGCGATGCGCGCCTCGGTCGCCGAGCGGCTGCACCTCCCGTCGATCGAGAAGCTCGCCATCGACGGCAGGATCGAGCGCGACGGCGATGGTATCGCGGTCAACGGCACGCTGTCCGCCAGTGTCACCCACGCTTGCGTGGCGACCGGCGATCCCGTGGCCGAGACCATCGAGGAGCATTTCGGGCTCCTCTTCGCGCCCCACCCCGAGCATGACGAGGATGCCGAGATCGAGCTCGGCGTCGATGATCTCGACACCATCTTCCATGACGGTCGCGAGCTCGAACTGGGCGATGCGCTGATCGACACGCTGGCGCTGGCGCTCGATCCCTATCCGCGGGTTGCGGATGCCGATGCCCGCCTCAAGGCGGCGGGCGTGCTTTCCGAAGAGGAAGCCGGCGCCTTCGGTGCGCTCGCCGGCCTCAAGAAGAAACTCGAGGCCGGCGGCAAGGACGACTAGGCCCTAGAACGGCACATCATCGTCAAGGTCGTTGTCGAAGCTCGCGGGCTGCGGGCGCTGCTGGGGCGCGTTGCCGCCGCCCTGCCCGCCGCCGCCGTAGCCGCCACCCTGGCCGCCACCGCCATAGCCACCTTGGCTACCGCCGCCGTAGCCGCCGCCACCACCGCCTTCGCGGCTGTCGAGCAGCACGAGTTCGCCGCGATAGCGCTGCAGCACGACCTCGGTCGAATAGCGGTCCTGCCCGTTCTGGTCCTGCCACTTGCGGGTCTGGAGCTGGCCCTCGAGATAGACCTTCGAGCCCTTGCGCAGGTAGTTCTTGGCGACGCGGCCGAGATTCTCGTTCCAGATCACCACCTGGTGCCATTCGGTCCGCTCCTGGCGGTTGCCGTCGCGATCCTTCCACGTCTCCGAGGTGGCGACGCGAAGGTTCACCACTTCGCCGCCATTGTTGAGCGAGCGCGCCTCGGGGTCCGCCCCGAGATTGCCCACCAGGATCACCTTGTTCACGCCGGCCATTTCACGTCCTTTTCAATTGTCTTGTCCCCTGACTAGGAAGCCGCGCCGCGCAAGTCCACCACCGCTTAGGACTACAACTGTGGTCGTTTGACTTCTCCACCGGTCGTTTCGTCGAAGCCCGCTGTCCGCCGCGGGATGATTGTGCTGCTGGCGAAACGGTCAGGGAGAGAAAGAATATGCGTATCCACCGGTCCGTCGCGGCATTGCTTGCCACCTCGTCCATCGCGTGCCTTCACGCCGCCGCCGCGCATGCGCAGCCTGCCGACGTTGCCACGGGCGATCCGGCCGAGGTGCCCGGCGATCCGGCGCCTCCCGAAGGCGAGACCGAGATCGAGCGCGAGGCGACCGAGACGCTCCAGGGCGAGGCACCGATCACCGGCCGCAGCTACACCCCCGCAGACTTCGCGCAATTCGCGCCGCAGAACGCGTTGGACATGGTCAGCCGTATTCCGGGCTTCTCGATCCAGGGCGGCAACAATGGCCAGCGCGGCCTCGGGCAGGCCAACCAGAATGTGCTGATCAACGGCCAACGCGTGTCGGGCAAGTCCAACGATGCGCGCGATGCCCTGTCACGCATCGGCGTCGATGCGGTCGAGCGGATCGACGTGGTCGACGGCGCCACGCTCGCCATCGCGGGCCTGTCGGGCGAAGTCGCGAATGTCATCGCCAGGGCCGGTGGCTGGTCGGGCAATTTCGAATATGAGCCCGAATGGCGCCCCGGGCTCGAGGACAATTGGCTGCGCGGCGAAGTCAGCGCGAGCGGTCAGGTCGGCGGCAGCAACGTCACGCTGTCGTTCGAGAACAATGCCTTCCGGCAAGGCCATTGGGGTCCCGAAACGCGGCGCGATGCCGATGGCGGGCTCATCCGCGTCATCGACGAGAAGGCAACCTATGACGGGGATCGCCCGACCTTCGCCGCCTCGCTCAACCGCGAGACCGCCAATGGCAATATCGTCAATGTGAACGGCAGTCTCCAATTCTTCATGTTCGACCGCGTGGTCACCGGTGAGGAAGTGGCCGCCGACGGCAGCGGCGCCGACGAACGCAGCACCGGCGCGGAGGACGAATGGAATTTCGAGCTGGGCGGCGACTATGAATTCGACCTCGGCACCGGCCGCCTCAAGCTCATCGGCCTGCGTCGGCAGGAGCACAGCCCTACCGAATTCGCCTTCGAGCGTCTCGAACAGGCCCCCGGTGCCGTGCTCGAGGGCAGCCGCTTCGTCCAGACCGTCGACGAGGCGGAAAGCATCCTGCGCAGCGAATATGCGCTGCCCGTGCTGGGCGGCGACGTCCAGTTCAGCCTCGAGGGCGCCTACAACAGCCTCGACAGTGAGGCCCGGCTGTTCGTCCGCGACGCCGACGGGGCCGAGGTCGAACAGCAACTGCCCGGAGCCAACGCCACCGTCGAGGAGCAGCGCGCCGAATCGATCCTCAGCTACGGCCGCGCCCTGGGTAGCGCGCTCAACCTGCAGGTCGCTGCGGGCGCCGAATATAGCGAGATCAGCGCGGGCGACGTGACGCGCAGCTTCGTGCGCCCCAAAGGCTCGGTCGCGCTCGCCTGGACCGCGAGCGACGACCTCACCGTCAATGCCAAGCTCGAACGCCGCGTCGACCAGCTCAGCTTCTTCGACTTCCTCTCCTCGGTCGACGTGTCCAACGACACCGACGGGCGCAGCAACAATTTCTCGCTGGTTCCGCCGCAGCGCTGGCGCAGCGAACTGCAGTTCGTCACCAAGCTCGGGGCGTGGGGCACGATCACGCCCGAATTCCGTGTCGCGCTGATCGAGGATGCCGTCGAGACCATTCCCGTCTCGCCGACCGAACAGGCACTGGGCAATCTGGAGGACACGGCGGTCATCTACCAGGGGATCCTGCGCGGCACCCTCCTGTTCGACCCGATCGGGCTTGAGGGCGCGCGGCTCAATCTCTTCTCGACCGTGGTCGACAGCAGCGTCGAGGACCCGCTAACCGGCGAGGACCGCGAGATCAGCGGCATCGACCGCTTCCGTATCGAGGCCGACTTCCGTCACGACATCCCGGGCAGCGACTGGGCGTGGGGCGGCGGCATCGATCATGGCGAGTTCGCGCCCGTCTATCGCCTCGACCAGGTCTTCAAGGATTATAAGTCCGCGCCGTTCAGCTGGCTGTTTGTCGAGCATAAGGACGTCGCCGGGCTGACCGTGCGCGGCCAGCTGATGAACGTCCTTGGCCAGAGCGACCGCTTCGATCGCACCGCCTATGTCGGGCGGCGCACCGGGCCGATCGCCTACACCGAGAATTTCGACCGCGAATTCGGCCGCTTTTTCCGCGTGACCGTCAGCGGCACCTTCTAGGCCCTAGCCGAGGCCGAAAGCGACCGCCGTCCAGTAGGTCACGCCCGCCGCCACATAGGCGACGGCGAACAGGTATCCGGTCATGAAGAGCGGCCACTTCCACCCGTTGGTCTCGCGTCGCGTCACCGCGATCGTCGAGATGCACTGCGGCGCGAAGACGAACCAGGCGAGGAAGGCGAGCGCGGTGGCGAGGCTCCAGCGCCCCGCGATACGGGCCTCGAGCGTCTCCAGCCCTTCCTCGTCCTCCGCGTCGAGCGCATAGACGGTGCCGATCGCGGCGACCGCCACCTCGCGCGCTGCCATCGCCGGCAACAGCGCCATCGACACGTCGCGGTTGAAGCCGATCGGCGCGACCACGACGTGGATCGCATCGCCGATCTTACCCGCGATTGAGACTTCGGACTGCACTTCGCCCGGTCCCGCCTTGGGATAGGAGGCCAGCGCCCAGAGGATCACCGTGGCGGCCGCGATGATCGTGCCCGCGCGCTTGAGGAAGATCCACGCCCGCTGCCACAGGCCGATGAGGACATCGCCGAGGCGCGGCAGCTGGTATTTGGGCATTTCCATCATGAAGGCTGCCCCGCCGCCCTTCACCACCTTGGATCGCAGCAGCGAGCCGAGCAGCACTGCACCCAGGATGCCCGCCACATAGAGACCGAACAGGACGAGGCCCTGAAGGCCCACGCCGGGCGCGACCAGCGTGTTGGGAATGAAGGCGGCGATGATCAGCGTGTAGACCGGAAGCCGCGCAGAACAGGTCATCAGCGGCGCGATCAGGATCGTCAGCAGCCGGTCCTTTTCATCGTCGATGGTGCGCGTCGCCATGATGCCGGGCACTGCGCAGGCGAAGGACGACAGGAGGGGGATGAAGGCCGATCCGTTCAACCCCGCCCGCCGCATCAGCCGGTCCATGATGAAGGCCGCCCGCGTCATGTAGCCCGAGCTCTCGAGCAGCAGGATGAAGAGGAAAAGGATGAGGATCTGGGGCAGGAAGACGATCACCGCCCCCACGCCCGCGAACAATCCGTCGACGACGAGCGAGCGCAGCCAACCCTCGGGCATCGCGGCACCGACCGCATTGCCCGCATCGATCGCCAGCCCCTCGAGGAAGTCGGCGGGCGGTGCGGCCCAGGCGAAGACCGCCTGGAACATCACGAACAGCAGGCCTGCTAGGAACAGAGGCCCCGCGACCGGATGCAGCAGCACCGCGTCGAGCTTGTGCGTGAGCGCCCGCGACGGGGTTTCCGAGACGATCGCCGCCGTGGCGATCTTGCGCGCGCGCTGCTGGAGCGTCAGCCCCTCGTGCGGCAGGTCCTCGGGATCGGGGCGCTCGTGCGGGGTGCGGGCCGCGGTTGCGAGCGCCTCGCGCACTGCATCGATGCCGCGGCGGCGCACCGCCACCGTCTCGATCACGGGCACGCCCAGTTCGGCCTCGAGCACCTTGGGGTCCAGTTCGAGCCCGTCGCGCCTGGCGAGGTCGACCATGTTGAGCGCCACCACCGTCGGCAGCTTGAGGTCGATCAGCTGGAGCGCGAAACGCAAATGGTTGTCGAGATTGGCGGCATCGAGGACGATGAGCAGCGCGTCGGGCAGCCGCTCGTATTCGCCCTCGCCGAGGAGGACGCTGCGTGTCACCTGCTCGTCGGGGCTCGCGGCCTCGAGCGCATAGGCGCCGGGCAGGTCGACGAGATCGGCGGGCGCGCCGTCGGGCAGGGTGAGCCTGCCGACGTGCCGCTCGACCGTCACGCCGGGATAATTACCGATCTTCTGCCGCGCGCCGGTCAGCGCGTTGAACAGGGCGGACTTGCCGGCATTGGGGTTGCCGGCGACGGCGATCAACGGAGTCTTGTTCACGCGGCGTCGGTCGCTTCGTCTGCCTTGGTGATGCTGATGGCGCGGGCATGGGCGCGGCTGATCGCGACCGTCATGCGCCCGACCTTCACAGCCATCGGGTCGGCCCCGAACGGCCCGCGATGGAGCGCGGTCACCCGCACCCCCGCATCAAAGCCGAAATGCTGGAGCCGCGTCGCGTCACGCGCTTCGAGCGCGTCCCAGTCTATCGCGGCGACGGCACCCGAACCGCCCTTGGGCAGCTGGTCGAGGGTGCAGAGGATGGCAGTGGACTCGGTCATTATTGCGACTGATTATCAATTTCGAATGGCGCATGCCACCCTTTTCGGTCGCGGGCGCGCTCAGGCGGTCGGCGGATAGCGCAGCCGGCCGAGAAAACGCGCCATCGAAAAGCGCCGCTCGGCCCCGCCGGTCCACTTTGCCTTCCACTTCTCGAACTGCATGACATCGTCGATCCGGCGGTCGAGGAAGGCCGCCGTATCGGCCCAACCCGCGCTGTCGTCATCGAGCCAGGCATAGAGCGTCGAGCCATAGACGCCGGTCAGAATCGCGCGCTTGGTATAGTGGTTGTAATCGGTCGATGTATCGCCCGCGAGCCGCCACATCGCATCGGCGCTGCGCCAGGCGGTTCTCGCCGCCAGCGAGAGATTCTGCGGCAGTGACAGGATCGACAGGCCGGTGCGCACGGCCTCTCGCGCGGGCGCTGCCGCCTCGAGCCGCCACCAGACGAGCGCGCGGATACGATCGCGGATCTTCATCGCGCCGATCTTTTCGGGTGGAAAGGCTTCGATCATGCGCGCATCGACACTTTCGATCCACGCCGCGACCATCTCGCCCGGGTCCTTGGGCCACGCCAGCCGCGCCACGTCGCGGTCAATGTCGAGCTGGTCGGCGGCAAGATCGACCGCCTCCATCGTCCAGCCGTCGAACACGGCATTCTCGGCCACGGCGGGCGCGAGTTTGAGGCGAGTCGCTTCGAGCGGGGTCGGGTCGGCCATGCCCCTCATGTGGCCCTTGCCGTGCGAGGGCGCAAGCGCACCAGCACGAGCGCGGCCCCGATCATCACCGCGCCCGCCCAGTCCTTCAGCGTGAAGACCTCGCCATAGACCAGCCATCCGACAAGCCCCGCCACCGCGGGCTGGGTGAGGAGGCCGAGACCGACGACGAGCGGGGGCAACCGCCCGATGGCATAGACGAGAAGCCCCTGCCCGATCACCTGGCTCGACAATGCCAGCACCAGCACCGGTCCCCAGTTGGTCGGCACCAGCGCCTCGGGGGTCGAGGCCGCGACCGGGAGCAGCATCAGCGCGCCGAACAGGCTGACCCAAGCCAGCAAGGGCAGCGGCGACAGCGAGGGACGCGCCTTGTCGACGGCAATGAGATAGCCCGCATATAGCAGCCCCGCCGTCAGGCAGAGGATGTCGCCCCAGAAGGTCTCGGGGCCGAGATCGAGGCTCCCCGACAGGAGAAGCAGCGTCCCCGTCGCCGCGAGCAACAGCGCGCCCACCTGTGCGGGCCTCGGCCAGGTCCGCGCCAACCACAGGCCGTAGCAGGCGAAGGCGAAGCTGCCGAAATTGCCGAACAGCACGCTATTGCCCATCTTCGTCAGCAGGATGCCCTCGTGCCACGCGGCAAGGTCGGCGGCGAAGAAGAAGGCGGCGGCGACGAGCAGGATCGTCAGGTGACGCGGCGGCAGCCTGAGCCGCTCGTGCATCGCGCCGGCCAGCGCGAACAGCATCACGCTGCCGAGGGCGAGGCGCCAGAACCCGCTGGCGATGGGCCCGACATCGGCAAGCCGCACGAACCACGGCCCCACCGCCAGCGCACTGGCGCCCACAAGCAGCGCGATCAGCGGCAATGGTGTGACGGTCCGTTCCATTTCCCGGCCTTGGCGCGGGTTGAATGCGGAAACAAGCGTGTCCACGTGCATTGGCCAAAGAGAGACCACGAAGGATCACCATGCCCGACCTGTTCGACCCCATCACCCTCGGCGACATCCAATGTCCCAACCGCGTCGTCATGGCCCCGCTCACCCGCGGCCGCGCCGACAGGGCGGGGGTACAGCCCGACATCGCGGTCGAATATTATCGCCAGCGCGCCGAGGCCGGTCTCATCATCTCGGAGGCTACGGGGATCAGCCGCGAAGGCCTTGGCTGGCCCTATGCGCCCGGCCTCTGGACGCAGGCACAGGTCGAAGGCTGGAAGCCGGTGACCGAAGCCGTCCACCAGGCCGGCGGGCGCATCGTCGCCCAGCTCTGGCACATGGGCCGCCTCGTCCACCCCGACCTCGGCGAAGACCAGCCGGTCTCCGCCAGCGCGACCAGCGGCCCGCATCGCCTCCACACCTATGAGGGAAAGAAGGACCCCGTCGAAGCGAGGAGCTTGCCGCGCGACGAGATCCAGCGCGTCGTCGGAGACTATGTGACTGCTGCGAAGAACGCCATCGCGGCGGGCTTCGACGGCGTGCAGGTCCACGGCGCCAATGGCTATCTGATCGACCAGTTCCTGCGCGACAGCTCGAACCGTCGCGACGACGATTATGGCGGCAGCGCGGAAAATCGCGCCCGCCTGATGCGCGAGGTGCTCGAGGGCATCGCCGCCGAGATCGGCACGGGCCACACCGCCATCCGCCTCTCCCCTATCGGCGAGGTGAACGGGGTCGATGACAGCGATCCGACCGGCACCTTCACCACTGTCGCCCGCATCCTCGAGGAAATCGGCGTGCCGTGGATCGAGATGCGCGAGCCGGGGCAGGAGTCGAGCTTCGTCGAGGCCGCCCATCCGCGCGTCAGCCCCGCCATGCGCGAGGTCTATTCGGGCAGGATCGGGCTCAACAGCGATCTCGACCGCTCCTCGGGACAGGCGCTGCTCGATGACGGTATCGCCGACTTCTGCGCTTATGGCCGGCCCTTCATTGCCAATCCCGATCTCGTCCGCCGCTTTCGCGAGGGCGCTCCGCTGAACCAGCCCGACGCGAAAACCTTCTACACCCGTGGCCCCGAGGGCTATATCGACTATCCCACGCTCGAGGAGGCGCCCGCCCGATGACCGAAAATCGTTCGAACAAGTGGAAATGGATCGGCGGCGCGGCCGCATTGGGCGGGCTCGCGCTGATCGGTGGCATTCGTTACCTCATGAAGGAACGCGCCACCCCCGAGCCGCCTTATCTCGTCCATCACGAGGAAGGCGATTTCGAGATCCGCGACTATCCCGAATATTGGGTCGCCGAGACCACCGCTTATGGCGACCGCCGCCAGGCGATCCGCTCGGGTTTCCGCACGCTCGCCGACTATATCTTCGGTCGCAGCCACGATGGCGACACGATTCCCATGACGGCCCCCGTGATCGAGGAACGGCAGGGGGGCGACCGCTGGACGGTGCGTTTCGTGATGCCCGAGGGCGAGACCGCCGCCAGCCTGCCGGCTCCGCCGAGCGGGGTGCGCCTCAGCGAAGTGGTCGGACAGCGTTATGGCGTGATCCGCTTCTCGGGCGCGCCCGGCGACTATGACCTCGAGGCGGAGGAACTGAGCCTGCGCGGCTGGCTGCGCGACCAGGGCGTGCAGGTCACCGGCGGCCCGCTCTATGCCTTCTACAATTCGCCAGCGATCCCGGGCCCCTTGCGCCGCAACGAGCTGTGGCTGCCGCTCGCCATCGAGCCGCCCGCCGCCGACTAGCTACTGACCGTATCGGTCTGCCAGTTCCATCATCGCGAGCACGGCCCTGGCCGCCTCGCCGCCCTTGTCCTTCTGCTTGGGGTCGGCGCGGACTTCGGCCTGCTCGCGGTTCTCGACCGTGAGGATCGCATTGCCGATCGCCAGCCCGTCGAGGGTCAGCGCCATGATCCCGCGCGCGCTCTCGTTGGACACGATCTCGAAATGATAGGTGTCCCCGCGGATGACCACGCCAACCGCGACATAGCCGTCATAACGCCCCGACTGGCTCGCCAGCGCGATCGCGCCCGGCAGTTCGAGCGCGCCCGGCACGGTGATCGTCTCGTGGCTGTGCCCCGCTGCCTCGAGCGAGGCCTTCACGCCCGCCAGTAGCTTGTTGTTGAGGTCGTCGTAATAACGCGCTTCGGCGATCAGGATCTTGCCCATCAGTCATTCCCCGTTTCGATGGCGCGTTCCTCGACGATCCGAAGCCCGTAGCCGTCCAGCGCCACCGGTGCGTGACGCGTGTTGGTAAGCAGTACCATGTCCTGGAGGCCGAGCGCCGCAAGGATCTGCGCGCCGATGCCGTAGCCGCGCAGCGCCGGGCCATTCTCCGCCGGCCGGCCCGAACGAAGATCGGTCGAGCGGCTGAGGCTGCCGGGCGCGGCGGCGTGGAGCGCGACGATGACGCCGCGGCCTTGCGCCTCGATCATGCGCATCGCGCCCTTGAGGAGGCCCGAGCGCTCGCCCGCCTCGCCGAGCACGTCGGCGAAAAGGTCGAGGCTGTGCATGCGCACCAGCGTCGGCTGCTCGGGATCGACACTGCCGTGGACGAGCGCGAGTTGCTCCTCGCCGCTCGCCTTGTCGCGGAACACGCGGGCGTGCCAGCGCGCGCCGGTCGCGCTGGTGAAATCGCTGTCCGACACCTGCTCGACCATATGGTCGGAGCGCAAGCGATAGGCGATGAGGTCGCGGATGGTGCCGATCTTGAGGCCATGCTCGGCGGCATAGTCGATGAGGTCGTCGAGCCTCGCCATCGTCCCGTCCTCGCGCATGATCTCGCAGATCACGCCCGAGGGGTTGAGGCCGGCGAGCCGCGCGACATCGACCGCCGCCTCGGTATGGCCCGCGCGCACCAAGACGCCGCCCGGCTGCGCGGTCAGCGGGAAGACATGGCCGGGCGAGACGATCTCGTCGGGGCCGTTATTGGCATCGATCGCCACCGCGATGGTGCGCGCGCGGTCGGCGGCGCTGATCCCGGTCGTGACGCCATGCTTGGCCTCGATCGACACGGTGAAGGCGGTCTGCATGCTCTCGCGATTGACCCGCGCCATCGGCTCGAGCCCGAGCTGCTCGACGCGGTCCTTGGTGAGGGTCAGGCAGATGAGCCCGCGGCCATGCTTGGCCATGAAGTTGATCGCTGCCGGCGTCGCCATCTGCGCGGGGATGACGAGGTCGCCCTCATTCTCGCGGTCGTCATCGTCGACGAGGATGAACATGCGCCCGTTGCGCGCCTCGTCGATGATGGTCTCGGCATCGGCGAGCACGTCGGCCCGCCCGATCACCCGCTCCAATCGCGCGAGCGTCTCGGCGGTCGGATTCCATTCGTCCGTGCCGAGCTTCCTGAGACTGTTGGGATGAAGCCCCGCGGCGCGGGCAAGGCCGGCGCGGGTCATCTTGCCCTCGTCGACGAGCGATGTGATGCGGTCGAGCAATTCTGTAGCCATGGCGGGCCAATATCACATCGAAATGTGATGTCCAGCCATGACGTCAGACATCAGCCTGTGGTTTTGCGCGCCTCGAGCATGCGTTCGAGATAGCGCGCGAGCACATCCACCTCGAAGTTGAGCTGCCGCCCTACGGGCATGGTATCGAAGGTCGTATGCTGCGCCGTGTGCGGGATGAGGTTCACGGTGAAGTGGGTGACGTCACCCTCGTCCTCGACCATGTTGACGGTAAGGCTCGCGCCGTCGAGCGTGACCGAGCCCTTGGGGGCCAGCGCGGCGCCGAGCCTGCGCGGCACGGCGAGCGTCACCTTGAGCGAGTCGCCTTCTTCTTCGGCCGCCACCACTTCGGCGAGGCCGTCGACATGACCGGTGACGATATGCCCGCCGAGCTCGTCACCCATCTTCAGCGCGCGTTCGAGGTTGAGCCGCGCGCCTTCGGTCCACAGGCCGGGCGCGGTCTTCGACACCGTCTCCCCCGAGACATCGACCGCGAACCAGTCCTGGCCCTTGTCGACCACCGTGAGGCACGCGCCCGAACAGGCGATCGACGCGCCGAGGTCGACCGTTCCCATGTCATAGGAGCAGCCGATCACGAGCCGCTTGTCGCCGCGTTCCTCGACGCTGCGCACGGTGCCGATGTCGGTGATGATGCCGGTAAACATGCTGTCCTTCCTGTCGCGCCTTCGGGCTGCCTGCTGCCTATCGCGATGTGTGCGGGGAGGGAAGCCGAAGAGGCAAAATGGCGCGGTTCATTTATTTGATATCAAATTTTGGTAACGGGAATTTCCCGAACGCGTTCATAGACTTCGCGGCGGTCGAAGCCGAGGTCGCGCCCCTGCCCGATCGACCAGCGCCCGTGCGCATCGTTGATGCGGTCGAGCCCGATATAGCCGATGGAGGACTGTCCCTCGCCGATCAATATGGGTGCACGATAGATAAGAATGCGGTCGACGAGGTCGGCCTTGAGGAAGGCTGTCGCCACCCCCGACCCGCCCTCGACGAGCAGGTCGTTGGCGGCCAGCCCACGGATCTCCTCGGGGTCGCGCAGCACCGTCCATCCCTCGGGCGCTTCCATCGTGCGCGACAGGAGGAGCCGCTGCGGCGACCAGTCCTCGAGACCTGGCAAGCGAACATCGAGCCCCGGATCGTCGGCCTCATAAGTGCCGCGCCCGACAAGGATCATATCGGCCCGTGCGCGCTCGCGATGCACGTCAGCGCGCGCTTCTGCACCGGTGAGCCACTTCGACTCGCCCGAGGGGAGCGCGATCTTGCCGTCGATCGACAGGGCGAGCTTGAGGGTGACGCGCGGACGCCCCAGCGCCAGCCGCGTGAAATAGCCGCCGAGGCTGCGCGCCGCGCGTTTTTGGCCCCGCCCCGTCTCGACCTTGATGCCCGCCTCGCGCAGCATGGCGATGCCGCTGCCCGCCGTGCGCGGGTCGGGGTCGGTGCAGGCGATGACGACCTTGCCGATCCCCGCCTCCATGACCAATCGCGAGCAGGTCGGCCCGCGCTCGCTCTCATGCGCGCAGGGTTCGAGAATGACATAGAGGGTGGCGCCTTTTGCCCGTTCGCCTGCGCGCTCCAGCGCCACCGCCTCGGCATGGGGTCGCCCGCCGGGTTGCGTCGCGCCCTCGCCGACGATGACGCCATCGCGCACGATCACGCAGCCGACCGCTGGATTGGGAGCGGTGCGGCCGCGCGCTTTCTCACCCAGTTCGATGGCCCGCGCCATCGCGGTGGCGGGCGTGATCCTGCCGCTCAGAGACCCGCCCTTTCGAGCGCATCGTCGATCTTCTGGAATTCTTCCTGCCGCTTCTTCGCGCGCGCTTCGATCGCTTCCTTGTCGGCCTGCTGGCGCGCGACAATTTCCTCGTCGGTGCGGTTCGATTCATAGAGTTCGACATAGGTCACGCTGCGCCCGGGCGAGGTGTTGACCTTCGAATCCGCGAAGAAGACCACGAGGATGATCGCCACCGTCAGGATCGACAGCGTCAGCCCGATCAGGTGATCGCGGTCGCGATGCCCGATGAAGCTCTTGATGTCGCTCCACGCCTGGCGCGGTCGGAAAGGGGGCATGATGGCCATGCCCCCTAGATAGGCGGGACGGGCGGCTCGCACCAGCCCCGCCCTTCCTAGCGCAGGACGAAGCGCAGCGTGATCTCGGTGGTCGATGCCACCGCGACGCCATCCTTGGTGGCCGGGGCATAGCGCCACACCCGCTTGAGGTGGCGCTCGGCGGCCCGAAGGAAGGCACGGTCGGCCTCGCCCACCGGCTCGACCGACGTCACCCGTCCGCGCGCGTCGATCGCCAGCTTGAGGCGCAGCACCGCCTCCTCGCCGATCCGCAGTTTCGACGCCGGATAGTCGGGCTGGAGGTCGGCACCCGCGGTCAGCAGGGTCGCCGCGACCGCGACGGGCGCGATGCCGACGCTGCCGCCGAGCGGCGGGGTCGGCAGCACCTGCGGCGGGGTCGGGGTGACGATCGGATTGTCCGACACGAAGCGCTCGGCGCTCGGCCCCGGCAGGGTCGGCACGTCGACGATCGGATCGGGCACGGTGACCCTCTGCACCGGGTCGGGCAGCGCCTGCTTCTCGACGGGGGGCGCCGGTTGCGGCGGGGGCGGCGGCGGCGCCGGCTCCTCGATCAGCGTGACCTTGGTGATGGTGTCCTTCATCTTGGTCACGATGGCGGGGTTCATCGTCATCGCCAACGCGACCAATCCGACATGGGCGGCGGCGACGGCGGCCAGCGGCAAAAACGCGCTCTTCTTCTGTTCGCGGGGGGCATAGGCAAGCATCACATCTCTCCTTCCGGGAACATGTAATGTTACATTGTATCATCAGAATTGCAAGTCGGAGCCACAGCAGCCGAGTGCCGCGCCGGCCCGTATGACGTCAGCCGCGAAGGCGGGCGAGTGCGTGTTCCTTGTCGATGAGCGGCAGTAGCGCCGCCATTTCGGGCCCCGACCGCTGCCCCGTGAGCGCAAGCCGGAGCGGCAGGAACAGCGCCTTGCCCTTGCGGCCCGTGCGCGCCTTGAGCTCGCCGGTCAGCGCGCCCCACGCGCCCTCGTCCCACGCCAGCCCTTCGGCCACTTCAGCCGCTTCGGCGAGATAGGCACGGTCGCCCTCGTCCCTCTCGGGCGCCTCGATCACGCCCTCGAACACCGAGAGCCATGAGGTGACGTCACCCAGCCGCTCGACATTGCCGCGCAGCACCTCCCAGCGCTCGGGCGTCACCCCCTCGGGCAGGCGGTCCGCCAGCGTCTCATAGGGCGTCTCGTGCAGCAACCTGGCGTTGACCACCCCGACCTCGTCCCACGAGAATCGTGCGGGCGCGCGGCCGAAACTTGAAAGGTCGAACCCTGCCGCCAGCGCCTCGAGGTCGTGCACCGCCTCCACCGGCTGCGAAGTCCCGATCCGCGTCAGCACCGACAGCAGCGCCATCACCTCGAATCCCATCTCGTCCAACGCCTCGAGACCCTTGGCGCCCTCGCGCTTGGACAGCTTGCCGGTGTCGGAAACGATCAGCGCGGTATGCGCGAGGCTCGGACGCCCGGCCCCGAGCGCATCGAACATCTGCAGCTGGATCGCCGAGTTGGTGACATGGTCTTCGCCGCGCACGACATGGGTGATCGCATGGTCGGCATCGTCAATCACGCTCGGCAGCATGTAGAGCCACGAGCCATCGGCGCGGCGGATGACCGGATCGGAAATCTTGGCCGGCTCGAAATGCTGGGGCCCGCGCACGCCATCCTCCCATTCGATGACGGCATCATGGTCGAGGCGGAAGCGCCAGTGCGGCGCCACCCCATCGACGGGGTCATTCTCTCCCTCCGGCCGCTCGTAGATCGGCGGCAGCCCGCGCCCGAGCAGCACCTTGCGCCGAAGTTCGAGCTCCTCGGGCGTCTCGTAACAGGCATAGACGCGGCCGTCGCGCTTGAGCTGGTCGAACACCTCCTCGTAGCGCGCGAAGCGGTCCGACTGGCGGAACATCGCATGCGGCTCCAGCCCGAGCCGGTCGAGATCGAGCCGGATCGCGTCGGCATATTCGGGGGTCGAGCGCTCGGCATCGGTATCGTCGAGCCGGAGCAGGAACTGCCCGCCCGCCTTCTTCGCGAGCAGGAAGTTATGCAGCGCGGTGCGGATATTGCCGACATGCAGCCGGCCGGTGGGCGAGGGAGCGAAACGCGTCTTCATGGCACGAGCGCTTACTGCGCCGCGCCGGTGCTGTCACCAGCGCTACGACATCATGCCCCCCGGTCACGAGGGGCATGAGCTAGGCGGCTGTGGCAAGCTTGCGCAAGCGGGGGCCTCCCGCCCGCGCCATCAACCCTCGGACGAGGCCTCGTCCACGGTCGCCGCCGGACGCGCGAGGCGCAGCGTGCCGCCGGGGCCCGAGATCATCAGCTCGTGGCCGGTGTCGGCAAGGATGTTCGACTGCGGCACCACTTCCTCGATCAGCAGTTCGCCATCGGTCTGCGGGCGACCGCAGCCGCTGGTGTCCTTGCCGAGGAATTCGGGGGCGATCATATTGCCTTCACGGTTGAGCGCGAAGTTCATCGTCACGCAGGTCGAATTGACCGTCATGCCGCCCTCGCCGTCGAAGGTCGCGATGGCGGGGAAGACCGACGGCAGCTTCACGCTGTTATGCGCGATCACCTGCCACTCGCCCGACAGGTCGATCGCGGGCGCGGCGGCCTCTTGGTCGAGCGCTGCCTCTTCCTCGACGTCATTCTCGGGCGCGTCGGCATCGCCGCAGGCAGCGAGCATCAGCGGCAGGGCAAGGCCAAGGGCGATCAGTTTCTTCATCTTATCTTCCGGTCCTGAAAAAGTTGGTCATGGGGTAGCGGCGATCGCGCCCGAAGTTGCGGCTGCCGATCTTCACCCCGATGGGCGCCTGGCGGCGCTTGTATTCGGAACGCAGCAGGAGCTTCTCGATATCCGCGACGAGCGCTTCGTCCGCGCCCGTCTGCCGCGCGGTCTTGGCGACGCTATTCTCTTCCTCGACGAGGCTCTCGAGGATGCGATCGAGCAATTTGTAGGGCGGCAGGCTGTCCTCGTCCTTCTGGTCGTGGCGCAGTTCGGCGGTCGGCGGCTTGGTAATGATGTTCATCGGCATGACCGGCCCCTCGGGCCCCTTGCCGAGACGCGGCTTGTGGCGGTTGCGCCAGCGCGACAACGAGAAACAGGTCGTCTTGTAGGCGTCCTTCAGCACGTTGTAGCCGCCCGCCATGTCGCCATAGAGGGTGGCATAGCCCACGCTCATCTCGCTCTTGTTGCCGGTGGTCAGCAGCATCGGCCCGAACTTGTTCGACAGCGCCATCAGCATGACCATCCGGAGCCGCGACTGGATATTCTCCTCGGTGGTATCGGCCTCGCGCCCCTCGAAGCTCGGCCCGAGCATCTCGTGGAGCGCATCGGTGCCCGGCAGAATCGGGATGATGTCATAGCGGCAGCCGAGCATCTCGGCGCAGGCCTTGGCATCCTCGAGGCTTTCCGAACTGGTGTAATCGCTCGGCAGCATGACGCACCATACGCGGTCCGCGCCCAGCGCGTCGACCGCGACCGCCGCCGACAGCGCGCTGTCGATCCCGCCCGACAGGCCGAGGATCACGCCCGGGAAGCCGTTGCCGTCGACATACTCCTGCAATCCGACCATCATCGCGTGGTAGACATCCTCGGGATAGGGATCGAGCGGGGTCTTCTCGCCGTCGGCGCACACCCAGCCGTCCTCGGTCTTCTCCCAGTCGGTGAGGACCATCTTCTCGTCCCAGTCGGGCAGCTGGACGGCGATGCCCCCGCCCGTGTTCACGACGAAGCTCGACCCGTCGAAGGCCAATTCGTCCTGCCCGCCAACGCGGTTCAGATAGGCCAGCGGCAGGCCGGTCTCGTTGACCCGCTCGCGCACCATCCGCTGGCGCGTCTCGTCCTTGTGCAGCTCATAGGGACTGCCGTTCATGACGAGCAGCATCTCGGCGCCCGCGTCGGACAGGTAATCGCTCACCTTTTCCAGCCAGATATCCTCGCAGATCGGCAGGCCGAGCTTCACCCCGTTCCATTCCACCGGCTCGGGCAGCGGGCCCGGCTCGAAGATGCGATGCTCGTCGAAGGTGCCGTAATTGGGCAGCTCGTGCTTGGCGCGCCACGCGGCGATCCCGCCCTTCTCGGCGAGGAAGACCGCATTGTAGAGCGCGCCGTCATGCTCGTGGATCGACCCGAAGATGATCGGCGGGCCGCCATCGGCGGTGGCATCGGCGACATCCTCGTTCGCTTCCATCGCGCGGCGCACGAAGGCGGGCTTCATCACGAGGTCCTCGGTCGGATAGCCGGTGACCTGCATCTCGGGAAACATGACGATGTCGGCGCCCGCGTCGGCCGCCTTCCTCCGCCACTCGAGCATCCGCTCGACATTGCCGGCAAGGTCGCCGACCCTCTGGTTCATCTGGCACAGCGCGAGGCGAAATTTCATCCGGCCCGCTTAAGCCGCATTTCGGGCACTCACAAGGTTGTGCTTCCTGTCTTCACCCCGCTAAGAAACCGTCACATCTTCTTCATGGGGGTTCCCAGCGCATGAAACTGCTCGCCGGCAATTCGAACCAACCGCTCGCCAAGGCGATTGGCGACTATCTCGAACTCCCCCTCGTCGAGGCCAGCGTCAAACGCTTCGCCGACGAGGAGATCTTCGTCGAGGTCCATGAGAATGTCCGCGGGCAGGACATGTTCGTCATCCAGTCGACAAGCTACCCCGCCAACGACAACATGATGGAATTGCTCATCATGATCGACGCGCTCAGGCGCGCCTCGGCCAAGCGGATCACCGCGGTGCTCCCCTATTTCGGCTATGCCCGGCAGGACCGCAAACCCGGCCCCCGCACGCCGATCTCGGCCAAGCTCGTCGCCAATCTCATCACGCAGGCGGGCGCCGACCGCGTGCTGACGATGGATCTCCACGCCGGCCAGATCCAGGGCTTCTTCGACATCCCGACCGACAACCTGTGGGCCGCGCCCGTCATGGCTGCCGACATCCAGGCGCGTTACGGCGACAAGAAGATCGCGGTCGTCTCGCCCGACGTCGGAGGCGTGGTCCGCGCGCGCAGCCTCGCCAAGCGGCTCGACAACGCCCCGCTGGCCATCGTCGACAAGCGCCGCGAACGCGCCGGCGAAAGCGAAGTCATGAACATCATCGGCGAGGTCGAGGGCCATGCCTGCATCCTGATCGACGATATCGTCGACAGCGGTGGCACGCTCTGCAACGCCGCCGCCGCCTTGAAGGAACAGGGCGCGACCGACGTGATGGCCTATTGCACCCACGGCGTCCTCTCGGGCGCCGCCGAAGCCAAGGTCAACGCCAGCGTCCTCAACGAACTGGTCGTGACCGACTCGATCCATCACGAGGGCATGGGCGACAGCCAGAAGATCCGTACCCTCACCATCGCGCCCCTGTTCGGCGAAGCGATCAGCCGCATTGCCGATGAATCGAGCGTGTCGAGCCTGTTCGATTAGGCGCTGATCTGCTCCCAAACGTCTCTGAATGTCGAAATTGTGGGCTGCCTGACCGAAGCCCAGTTGTAATCAGCTACGTTGGAAAGCTCGGTGGCGATCGAGTTGCCGCTATTAAGGACGACGTCGTGGCCAGGTAGACCCGTCTCTTTATTGACGACAATCGTGTTAAGCGTTGGAAGGTCGTTGTAACGACAATATTCGCCTATCATCCAGAGCTGTCGGGTGAGAGTGCGCCCAGCTTGTGTCGGCTTTCCCATCACACCCGCTAACCGGCCATAAGTGATCTTCGATTTTTCCGGTGTCCCTTCGATTTGGTTCGTAGTCACTAAGCCGACCAAGATTTGCCAAATCTGCTGGGCCTGAGCCCAGATGCGATCTCCATCCCCGTAAAACGCAACGTCTTTAAAATGAAATTCTTGAGCGCCCACCGAATTTCCCCTTCTGCATTATTTGTGCTGTTTTGCACGTCTAATGCGACTTAGATCAATTCGATCATATGTCAAGCGCGGATTAGCTTGCAGAATCGGTGCGCCCTCGCTAAGTGCGCGCCTGATCTTCCAAATCATTGGAAATCCGACCGGTCCGGCCACCTAGGCTGCCGTGGCAGGTCGAAATCGTCGTCGCGCCGTCAGTCGCGACAACAAACGGAGACGAAAATGCCGAAGATGAAGACCAAGAGCGGCGTCAAGAAGCGCTTCAAGATGACCGCTTCGGGCAAGGTCAAGCACGGTGTCGCTGGCAAGCGCCACCGCCTGATCAGCCACAACGCCAAGTACATCCGCCAGAACCGCGGCACCGAAGTGCTGCCCGCCTGCGACGCCAAGCGTCTCAAGCAGTGGGCGACCTACGGGCTCTAAGGATCAGGAAGGATATAGACTATGGCACGCGTCAAACGTGGTGTGACCACCAAGGCCAAGCATAAGCGGATCCTCAAGGAAGCCCGCGGTTATTACGGTCGTCGCAAGAACACCATCCGCATCGCCCGTCAGGCCGTCGAAAAGGCCGGCCAGTACGCTTACCGCGATCGCAAGGTGAAGAAGCGGACCTTCCGCGCCCTCTGGATCCAGCGCATCAACGCTGCGGTCCGCGCGGAAGGCCTGACCTACGGTCGCTTCATGCACGGCCTCAAGCTGTCGGGCATCGAGCTCGACCGCAAGGTCCTCGCCGACATGGCGATGCACGAAGCCGAGGCTTTCTCGGCGATCGTCGCGCAGGTCAAGAAGGCGCTTCCCGCCGAAGCCGCCTAAGCGGACCTGACCGAACAGACGAAGGCGTCGGAGCAACTCGCTCCGGCGCCTTTTTCTATGGCGCGACCGGCGCGCGCAGCAGCCCCGCCGGCCATCCGCCCAGCCGCGCCGCCAGCGCATAACTCTCCTCGAGAAAGGCGGCGAGCATCCCCTCGGGATCATCGGCGCCCCTCACCTCGGCATAGGGCAGCACCCATTCCGACAGCTCGTCCGACCAGCCGCCGACCGACAGCGATGCGTCCGCATAGCCCTCGGGCGAGGGATAGGCGTAGGCATAGAAGATCGGGTCCGCCCCCGCCGCCCCGCCACCCCAGAAGCCGGCGCTCGAAACCTCGTGGCTATAGGCCTCGCGGGTGATGCGGTCGGGCAGCCCCGGGATGCCGCCCGGATGGCGCGGCGCCTCGCGTCCCGAAAAGCGCGTCACGGCGAGATCGAAGCTGCCCCAGAAGAAATGCAACGGGGAGGACTTGCCGATGAAGCCGGCGCGATAGCGCTCGAACACGGGCAGCATCGCCACCAGCGCCTGTCGCAACCGCATCGCTGCATTCTCGTCATAGGGCAGCGGACGATCGTCACTGGCAAAGGGCACGGCATCCTCCACCTCGTTGGGCATGCCGTTGAAATCGTTCGGGAGCCCGTGCCGCCCGAGCATCGCGACCAGCGCGTCATGCATGTCGGCAATCGTCCCTTCGCCCAGCGGCACCCCATCGCGCGCACCATTGTCGGTGCTGAGCGCGATGGCATGGCTGCACAGGTCGAGCGCCAGCGTGAAGCGCCGCCCGCCCGCATCGATCGGCAAGGTGGCGAGCCCTTCGGCCGCCGGCTGCAACGCGATGTGCCAGCCGTGATTGGTCCACGGACTGTTCGCCAGCTTCACCTTGCCGATCATCTGGCTGGCAAGATGCAGCCGCGCCCAGGTCGATCCGTCGCTTTCCGCGTCCAGTTCGGGCCAGTGCATGGGCTTAACCTCCTTGAAAATGCGGGTTGCAGACGGCAAGGCGGGCCGCGAAGGAAGAACCATGCCCGCACCTGATGAACTCGTAACGCTTTACAGCGACAAAGTGGCCAAGGCCGGCGATCTCGCCGCGCTTGACGCCATCCGTGTCGAAGCCCTCGGAAAGCAGGGGGAAATCACCCAGCTGCTGAAGACCCTCGGCAAGATGGACCCCGAAACCCGCAAGGTCGAAGGCCCGAAGATCCAGGGCGCCCGCCAGTCGGTCGCCGACGCCATCGAGGCGCGCAAGGACGCGCTCGAAGCGCAAGCCCTCGAGGCCCGCCTCGCGTCGGAGAAGCTCGACCTGTCGCTTCCCGTCGACCAGACCCCGCTCGGCAGCGTGCATCCGGTCAGCCAGGTGATGGACGAACTCTCCGAGATTTTCGCCGACATGGGTTTTGCCGTCGCCGAGGGTCCCGAGATCGAGGACGACTGGCACAATTTCGAAGCGCTCAACATTCCCGAGGCGCACCCCGCCCGCGCGATGCAGGACACCTTCTACGTCGCGACCGGCGAAGAGGGCGCCCCGCCGGTGCTGCGCACCCATACCTCGCCGGTGCAGATCCGCACCATGATGCGCGAGCAGCCGCCGATCCGCATCATCGCGCCGGGCCGCGTCTATCGCTCCGACAGCGATGCCACCCACACGCCGATGTTCCACCAGGTCGAGGGCCTCGTCATCGATCGCAACATCCACATGGGTCACCTCAAGTGGACGCTCGAGACCTTCCTCAAGGCTTTCTTCGAGCGCGAAGATATCGTGCTTCGCCTGCGCCCCAGCTACTTTCCCTTCACCGAGCCCTCGGCCGAGGTCGACGTCGGCTGGTCCGAGGTGAAGGGCCGCCGCGTCGTCGGCGGCTCCGAAGGCTGGATGGAAGTGCTGGGTTCGGGGATGGTCCATCCCAAGGTCATCGCCAATTGCGGGCTCGATCCCGATGAATGGCAGGGCTTTGCCTTCGGCTGCGGCATCGACCGCCTCGCCATGCTCAAATATGGCATGGACGATTTGCGCGCCTTCTTCGACGGCGACCTTCGTTGGCTCAAACATTATGGATTCGGCATGCTCGACACGCCCACCCTGTCGGCGGGAGTCGGCGCATGAAGTTCACCCTGAGCTGGCTGAAAGAGCATCTCGACACCGACGCCTCGGCCGAAGAGATCGCCGCTACCTTGACCGCCATCGGCCTCGAGGTCGAGGAGGTCACCAACCCCGCCGAAGCCATCCGGCCTTTCAAGGTCGCGAAGGTCCTCTCGGCCGAGCCGCATCCGCAAGCCGACAAGCTGCAGGTCCTGACCGTCGACAATGGCACCGAGCAGCTGCAGGTCGTCTGCGGTGCGCCCAACGCCCGTGAAGGGCTCGTCGGCGTCTTCGGCGGCCCCGGCACCTATGTTCCCGGCCCCGACTTCACACTCGGCAACGCCACCATCCGCGGCGTCGACAGCTTCGGCATGATGTGTTCGGCGCGCGAGCTCGAGCTTGGCGAGGACCATGACGGCATCATCGAGCTGCCCGCCGATGCCCCCGTCGGCCAGAGCTATGCCAACTATGCCCACCTCGACGACCCCGTTTTCGACGTGAATGTGCTCGCCAACCGGCCCGACTGCATGGGCGTCTACGGCATCGCGCGCGACCTCGCTGCCGCCGGCCTCGGCAGCCTCAAGCTGCCGACGACCGACCTCCTCCCCCACGGCGATGAAGAACCCTCGGTCGGCGTGACGATCGAGGAAGGTTCGGGCTGCCACGCTTTCTGGCGCCGCGAGATCCGCGGCGTGAAGAACGGTCAGAGCCCCGACTGGCTCCAGCGCCGCCTGAAAGCGGTCGGCCAGAAGCCGATCAGCGCGCTCGTCGACATCACCAACTATTTCACGCTCGACCAGGCCCGCCCGCTCCACGTCTATGACGTCGCCAAGCTGCAGGGCGATATCGTCGTGCGCCGTGGCCGCGGCGAGGCCGACAAGTTCATGGCGCTCAACGACAAGGAATATGAGCCGACCGAGCATGACATCGTCATTGCCGACGATCGCGGCGCGATCGGGCTGGGCGGCGTCATCGGCGGCGAGGCCACCGGTGTTGACGAGACCACCGACACAGTCCTTGTCGAAAGCGCCTGGTTCGACGCCGAGACCATCGCCAAGACCGGCCAGCGCCACAATCTCGTGACCGACGCGCGCATGCGCTTCGAGCGCGGCATCGACCCCGCCTCCACGAGCGAGGGCGTCGAGGATCCGGTGCGCATGATGATCGCCCACGCGGGCGGCGTCGCCTCGACCCCGCGCATCACCAACAACCTGCCGCGTGACGGCTATCCCTACATCCTCAACGTCGTGAGCTATCGCCCGCAGCGTCTCGAGGAACTGGCCGGCATCCAGCTGTCCGACGAAGAGCAGCTCGCCATCCTCGCGCGCCTGTCGATCTTCTCGACCGATGTCGACAGCCTTGTCGAGGACCATGAGGACGAAGCCGCCGCCCGCGCCGCCTATGAGGACGTCGCGCGCGAGGGCGCCTGGCTCCTCCACGTGCCGAGCTGGCGCCCCGACATCGAGGGCGAGAGCGACGTGGTCGAGGAAATCGCCCGTCTCCACGGCTTCGACAAGATCCCGACGACCGCCTTGCCGCGCGACTTCGGGGTCGCCCGTCCGACCGCGACGCGCGGCCAGGTCGCCGAGCGCCGCCTGCGCCGCACTGCCGCCGCGCGCGGGCTCCACGAGGCCATCACCTGGAGCTTCATCTCGGAGAAGCAGGCCGAGGCCTTCGGCGGCGGCGCGCATGTGCTCGCCAACCCGATCAGCGAAGACCTCAAGGTCATGCGGCCCTCGCTCCTGCCCGGCCTTGCCGCCGCGGCACGCCGCAACCTCGACCGCGGCCAGTCCTCGGTCCGGCTGTTCGAAATCGGGCGCCGCTACCTCGCCGACGGCGAGAAGCCGACCGCGACGCTGCTCCTCGTCGGCGAGGCGGCCCCGCGCGGCTGGCAGGCGGGCAAGGCGCGCGCCTTCACCGCCTATGACGCCAAGGCAGAAGCCTATGCGCTGCTCGATGCCGCGGGGGCCCCGACGGCCAACCTGTCGATCTTCGAGGGCGCTGGCGACGACTGGCACCCGGGTCGTTCGGCCTCGCTCGGTCTCGGCCCCAAGAAGATCCTCGCCCGCTTCGGCGAATTGCACCCCGCGCTCCTGAAGACGCTCGATCTGCCCGAGGGCAGCGTGGCGGCCGAGATCTATCTCGACGCCATCCCCGCGCCCCGCAACAAGGATCGCGCCCGCGCCGCTTATGCCCCGCCCGCGCTCCAGCCGGTCAGTCGCGACTTCGCCTTCATCGTGCCCGAGGGGCTGCAGGCCGCGCAGCTCGAGCGCGCGGTCGCCGGTGCCGAAAAGAAGCGGATCGTCGCGACCCGCATCTTCGACCGCTTCGAGGGCAAGGACGGACTGAGCCTCGCGATCGAGGTCACGCTCCAGCCGGGCGACAAGAGTTTTACGGAAGAAGAGCTCTCGGAAATCTCGCAGAAGATTGTGACGGCAGCCGAGGCAAAAGGCGCCAAGCTGCGCGGATAAAACCCGATCTACGCTTCGTCGCGCGGGGCCTGTTCCTCGGCGACGAAGCGGTTGATCGCCTCATACACTTCGCGCTCGATCTCGGCGCGGCTGAGGCCCGGCGGGATGATCTCGCCGACGTGGAAGCGTACGGTGCCGGCCTTCTTCACGAAGCCCTTGGGCCAGACGTGGATCGAATCATGCGCGATCGGGATCACCGGCATGCCGAGCATGCGGTAAAGCCCGGCAAAGCCCGAGCCGAGCTTGGGCGCGGCGCCCTCGGGCACGCGCGTGCCTTCGGGGAAGATGACGATGGGGCGACCGTCGGCCTGTGCCTTCTTGCCTTTCTTGACCATGTCGCGGAGCGCCTTGGCCCCCGCCGAACGGTCGACGCCGATCACCCCGAACACCCGCGTCACCCATCCCCACAGGGGCAGGTCGACCAGCTCCTGCTTCATCACCACGATCGGCGTGCGGGCAAAACGCAGCGTGTCGACTGCCTCGAGCATCGCGTGATGCTTCACCGCGATGAGATAGGCGCCCTCGGGCACCTCGCGGTTCCAGGTAAAGCGGATGCGCAGCACATATTTCATCAGCCAGCGGTGCAGCACGGCCCAGAAACGGACGACCGCCTGGAGCGGCTTGGTGCCGAATGGCGCGACGATGAGCGCGGTCACGCAGACGAGCACGGTGGCCGGATAGAAGATCAGCGCGAACAGGATGCTGCGGAGAAGGTCCATGCCCTAGAGCCCCACCAGCAGGCCGACGCGGCGCAGCACATATTTGTTATATTCGCCGAACAGCGTGAGCAGCGTGGGTTCGGTCCGCACCGCATCCTCGATCACCGTGACGTCATCGCCTAGCGTTTCGCGGAATTCGAAGGCGGCGCGGCGCATGTGCCAGTCGCTCGTCACCAGCATGATCTCGTCATAACCACCCGCATCGATCCACGCCTTGGCCTCCTCGGCGTTGGTCCGCGTGTCGACCGATTCCGACCCGATTGTGATGCAGCAGTCGAACAGGCGCTCGCGCCCGCCGGTCACCTCGACGAGGTCGGCCTGTGTCACCAGCGGGTCCGCGCCGGCGATCAGCAACCTGTCGGCGCGTTTCTCCTCGAGCCGCTCGATGCCCTGTTCGATCCGCCCGCTGCCGCCGGTCAGCACGACTGCGGCCTGCGCGCTGGCCTCGCCGGGCGCGGGTTGGCCGAGGCTCACCGCGAAGAGGATGAAACCGAGCGCGTAGAGCGCGACGACGAAAGAGAAGAGACGCAGGATCATGGTTCGCGCTTGAGATCGCGCAGGATCGTCGCGCGCGCAACCACATATGCGATGGCCGCCGCGATCGGCGCGAGGAGCAGGAGCAGGGCGAACTCGCCCCAGCCGACCAGCCGCGCCCCGCCGACGAGGAAGGAGAGGCTCTCGCCCCCCGTCCGCGAGATGGCGAAGAGGAGGAGGATGGCGAGCAGCGTGCCGAGCGTGCCGCCGACCAGCGCCTCGCGGGCGATACGGCGGTCGAACTGGCGCGCCACCTGCCCGTCGGTCGCGCCCATGCCGTGCAGGGTGCCGATCGTCGAGCGGTTGGCTGCCAGCGCCGCACGGGTGGCGAGCACTACCGCCGCGGCGGTGGCCAGCGCGATCGCCAGCACGAGGCCGAGCCCCGCCAGCGCCACGGCCTCGAGCGCGTTTAGCAGCGGCCCCAGCGTTTCCGCCTGCGCGGCCAGCCCCGCTTCCGGATATTCCTCGGCCAGTGCTTGGGCGAGTGATGCCCCGTCGCCCGCCATCTCGACCTCGACCAGCGCGGGCAGCGGCAGGTCGGCATCCTCGGCAGCAGGACCGAGCCATTGTTCGAGCAGCGCGTCGACCTCGGCCTGCGGCACGGCCTGCGCCGAGCGCACGCCCTCCTGCGCCGCGATGAAGCTTTCGAGCTCGGCCGCCTGCCCCGCGCCGCCCGGCAGTTGGACGACGAAATCGCCCGCGCTCGCCTGCTCGACCATGCGGCTGCCGTTGAACAGGGCGAGCCCTGCCGCGCCCGTCACGGTCATCACGAACAGCATGATGGCGAGGAGATAGCCGGTCGCGCCGGTGCCCTTGCCGCGCGTGCCGGGAAGGAGGTTGGTCTCGCGTGCCATCTAGGGCGCCTCCCGCCGCGGCGGGTTCCTGAGCGCCCCCGTCGGATCCTTCAGCGTGCCCTTGTCGAGCCGCAACAGCGTGGCGCCCGGCGTCTGCTTGACGAGCGACAGGTCGTGGGTGGCGACGAAGACCGTCGTGCCGAGCCGGTTCAATCCGCTGAACAGCGACAGGAGGCGTCCGGCCATCTCGGCATCGACATTGCCGGTCGGCTCGTCGGCCACGAGGAGGTCGGGCTTGCCGATCACCGCGCGGGCAATGGCGACGCGCTGCTGTTCGCCCCCCGACAGCGTCGGCGGGCGGGCGCCGGCGCGGTCCGACAGGCCGACCCAGTCGAGCATCTCGCCGACCGGCCCGGCGATTTCCTCCTCGTCATGACCCATGATCCGGAGCGGGAGCGCGACATTGTCATAGGCCGACAGCTCGTTGACCAGCCGGAAGTCCTGGTAAACGATGCCGATCCGCCGCCTGAGCGCGGGCAACGCGCTGCGGGGCAGGTCCATGATATCCTCGTCGAACAGCATCAGCCGCCCGCGCGTCGGTTTCTGCGCCAGGTAGAGGAGCTTGAGGAGCGAGGTCTTGCCCGCCCCCGAGGGTCCGGTGAGATAGTAGAAGCCGCCCTTGGCGAGCTTGAAGTCGAGGTCGTGGAGAACTTCGGCGCCGGTGCCATAGCGCAGCCCCACATGGTCGAAGGCGGCGATCATTGCCCGCGCTCCTTTCGCCGCGCCGCACCAACGACCCGACTCCCCCGATAACCGCCAAAACTTGCCATCCGCGCCATGTTGCGCTTTGTGCGTTAAAAGTCGAGTAGGGAAACCATGATCCTCACCTGTCCCGCCTGCGCGACGCGCTACAATGTCAAAGCGGGGGCCATCCCCCCCGAAGGGCGCACCGTGCGCTGCGCCAATTGCGGCCACAAATGGCACGCCGAACCCGAAGAGGCGCCCGCCGACGCGGTGCCCGCGCCCGAGCCGGTCGCGTCGCCGCCGCCCCCGCCGCCCGTCACCGAGCCCGAGACCGCTGCGCCGGTCGAAACGCCGCCGGTCCCCGAGGAAAGCGAGGTCGCGCCGCCGCCCCCCGTTCCCGAGCCCGAGCCCGTCCTCCATGACGAGCCGGTCGAGCCCGAGGTGCGCGCCGAGGCCGAGGAACAGGCCGCCCACCAGGAAGAAGCGATCGCCGAGCAACATGTCGGCGACCCCTTCGACCATGAACCCGAGATCCACGACATCGGCTTCACCGGTATCGAGGATGCGGACGAGCCCGAGGCGAAAAACCGCCGCTGGATCTGGCTGTTCCTGCTCGTCGCCCTGCTCGCCGCGCTCGTCGCCGCCGCCGCGGTGTTCGCGCCGCCGCAGTGGAAGGACCAGCTCGGCCTCACCGCCGCCGCGCCGGCGAGCGAGACCCCGCTCGACCTCATCCTCACGAGCCAGAGCCGCGAGAAGCTCGAGAGCGGCAACGACTTCCTTTCCTTCGGCGGGCGGGTCGTGAACAGCTCGACCGAACAACAGGACGTGCCGCCAATCCGCGTCGAGCTCGTCGACGAGGCCGGCGCGGTCGTCGCCAGCTGGACGATCCCGCCCCCCGCCGAGCAGCTCGACCCCGGCGAAAGCGCCAGTTTCAACAGCGCCGAGGCCGACATTCCGCCGAGCGCGCGCGACCTCGTCGTGACCTTCGCGAAATAGCGCGCAATTCGTCCTTGCACGGGTGCGATTCGCCTGTTAGAGGGCGCGCCTTACCAGCGTGGATCGCTTCGATCCGCGATGCTCCGGGTGCGGTCGTGGCGGAACTGGTAGACGCGCAACGTTGAGGTCGTTGTGGCCGAAAGGCCGTGGAAGTTCGAGTCTTCTCGACCGCACCATTTTCCTCCCAAAGCTGCCGATCGGGGTATGATGGCTTTTTGCCGCCCCCGCGCTTATCCTTGCCCCGCGAAGGGGAAGCGATGACGGCACGCATCGTCGAGATCTACCTGCCCGAAGCCGAGGCGCCCGCGCTCGAAGCCGTGCTCGCGCGGCACAGCCGCCGCTTCTGGCGCGAGGTCGTCCCCGGCCCCCTCGAGAAATACAGCTGCATCGTCCAGCAGCGTTATACCGAGCGCCTTCTCGACGAGCTCGAGGCGCGCTTCGGCGCGCTGCCCGACTTCACCGCCCATGTAGCGCGGCTCGAGGCAGTGTTGCCCTCGGTCGAGGAAAATGCCGCCAGCGCGCTCCCGCTCGATCCCGACCTGCGCCCGCCGACCGCGCTCGAGCGCTTCTTCAGCCGCGACCGGCTCAGCACCGACGAGCTCTACGCCGACATTCGCGAGAGCCTGCGGCTGCGCCCCGCCTACCTGCTGACCGTAACCCTGTCGGCGATCATCGCCGCGCTCGGCATGCGCTCGAGCCAGACCGCGGTGGTCATCGGCGCGATGGTCATCGCCCCGCTGCTCGGCCCCACCCTCGGGCTCGCGCTCGCCGCCACCGTTGGCAATGCCCGTATCGGGCGGCGGGCGGCGACGACGCTCGCCGCCGGTTCGCTCTGCGCCATACTCGCCGGCGTCCTCGTCGCGCAATTCGTCAGTTTCGATCCCTTCACCCCCGAGCTTCTCAACCGCACCCTCGTCCAGCCTGCCGACGTCGCGCTCGCGCTCGCCTGCGGGGCGGCGGGCGTGCTCGCCTTCAGCCAGGGCGCTTCACTGGCGCTGGTGGGGGTGATGATCGCGGTCGCGCTGGTGCCGCCGCTGGCCGCTGCGGGGCTCTATGCCGGGGCGGGCTATGCAGCAGCGGGGGCGAGCGCGATCTTCCTTTTCGCCGTCAATCTCACCTGCGTGAACGTGGCGGGGATCCTCACCTTCCTCCTCCAGGGCCTCCCGCCCAAGAACTGGCGACTGACGGGCGGCATCCTGTCGATCTGGGTCGGGCTCCTTGTCCTGCTCACCGCGAGCATCGCGGGCCGCATCGTCCTCGACCTCGGCCCGCTCGGCACCTTCTGACGCCTCAATGCGCGACGAGCAGCGCCACGGGGCTCGAGCGCAGGAGGCTGCGCGTCACCCCGCCGAACATATATTCCGACAGGCGGCGGTGGCCGTAGCCGCCGATGACCAGCAGCCGCGCGCCGACATTGGCGACCTGGTCGCGCAGGAGGTCGGGCACTGCCTCATTGTGCACCCGCTGTTCGCGATAGTCGGCGGTGATGCCGTGCCGCGACAGATATTCAAGCAGGTCGGTGGCGGGAAAATCCGCCTCCTCGCGGTCGGTCGCCGAGCGTCCCGACACCACCACCACTCGGGCCGACAGGCGCAGGAGCGGCAGCGCCCCGCGCACCGCATTGGCGGCCTCGCGACTGCCGTTCCAGCCGATCACGACCGGCTCGAACGGGTCGAAGCGCGGTCCCGCTTCGCACGGCACCAGCATTGGCGCACTGCTGTGCATGAGGAGATGGGCGACGGTGCCGATCGAGCGGTTCTCTCCCGCCTTGCCCACCGGATCGCGCGCCACCACGAGGAAGTCGGCGAGCGTGGCATGGGCGGCGAGGCTGCGTACCCGGGTCGCCTCGAGGTGGAGATATTCCCAGCTCACGTCCTCGTTGCCGAGTTCGGCCTCGACCGCCTCGCGGGTCGCCCGTTCGGCATCGGCGAGCGTGGCAAGGATGCTCGGCGTCACATGGACCGCGCCGAAACTGTCGACCACCCCGAAGGCGTGGGTGGGTGAGGCGTGGAGGCAGCGCAGGTGCCCATCGATGGCGCGGGCCGCCGCGAGCGCGGTCTCGAGCCGCAGCGTCAGCAACCGGTCGCCGACCACATGGACGAGGATCGTATACACGCACCGCCTCCTGCCGTTTTCCTGCCCGGCATGATACGCCTTGACGCTCGCCCCGACAATTCGGGCAACAAAGCCAGTGGCTGGGAGGTTTGGACATCATGGCCGACAAGCATCTTACCGACGCCGAATGGCGTGACCGGCTCAGCCCCGAACAATATCGCATCCTGCGCGAGGGCGGGACCGAGCCCCCTTTCTCTGGTGCGCTCAACGACGAGAAACGCCCCGGCACCTTCCGCTGCGCTGCCTGCGGGGAAAAACTGTTCGAAGCCGGGAGCAAATATGATTCCGGCTCGGGCTGGCCCAGCTTCACTGCCCCAGCGGGTGCCGACAAGATCGACGAACGGTCGGACAGCTCGCACGGAATGGAGCGCGTGGAAATCCGCTGTTCAGCCTGTGGCGGGCATCTAGGGCATGTGTTTCCCGACGGCCCTGGTCCGACGGGGCTGCGCTACTGCGTCAATTCCGCGAGCCTCGATTTCGAGCCCGAAGGCGAGGACTGACGACTAGCCGCTTGCCCCGCGTCGCAGCCCGTCTTACTCCCGAGGCCCAATGACTGTCCGGAAAATCGCCTTCCGCATCGCCAAGTGGGGTGCCGCGCTAGCCGCCCTCGGCGTCCTCGCGCTCGGCATCGCCGTTTTCATCGCCTACCAGTCGCTTCCGAGCTACGAGGAACTGCGCACGCGCGGCGACCTCGGCCAGACGATCCGCGTCCGCGCCGCCGACGACAGCATCCTCGTCTCGATGGGACCGAGCTTCGGTCGATGGCTCGATTACGAGCAGATCCCGGGCGTGATGAAGGAAGCGATGGTCGCGGTCGAGGATCGCCGCTTCCGCTCGCACCCCGGTGTCGACCCGATCGGCATCGCACGCGGCATGTGGGTCTCGCTGAAGGCGGGTGACGGCTTCGGCGGCGCGCGCGGCGTCTCCACGATCACCCAGCAGGTCGCGCGCAACATCTTCCTCACGCCCGACCGCAACTTCGTGCGTAAGGCGCGCGAGGGCGTCATCGCGCTCGCGCTCGAACAGAAATTCTCGAAAGACCAGATCCTCGAGCTCTACCTCAACCGTGTCTATTTCGGCGGCGGCGCCTATGGGATCGATGCCGCCTCCAACACCTTCTTCGGTCATCCCGCGACCGACATGAGCCTCGGCGAGGCGACCATCATCGCCGGCCTCGTCAAGGCGCCGTCCAACTATTCGCCGACCGCCGACCCCGAGGCCGCGCGCGGCCGCGCCGGCGTCGTCCTCGATTCGATGGTCCGCTACGGCTTCGTCTCGGCGCAGGAAGCCGCGATGGTCGACCCCGCCGAGATCAAGATCGAGAAGCCCACGGGCGGCAACGCCTCGCGCTATTTCGTCGACTGGGCGCTGCCGCAGCTTGATACGCTCATTCGCGAGACCTCCGATGCGATCGACGTCTACACCACGCTCGATCCCAAGATGCAGCAGTGGGCGTCGGACTCGATCAATGCCCATGCCCCCGGCGGCGCACAGGGCGCACTCGTCGCCATCGACCGCGACGGCGCGGTGCGCGCGCTCATCGGCGGCAAGGACTATGTCGATTCGATCTACAACCGCGCCACCGTGGCCAAGCGCCAGCCCGGCTCCTCCTTCAAGCTGTTCGTCTACCTGACCGCGCTCGAACGCGGGCTGCGGCCCGACGACATGGTCATGGACGAGCCGGTCACCATCGGCGACTGGAGCCCGCGCAATTCGAACCGTACCTATCTCGGCGCCATCACGCTGCGCGAGGCCTTTGCCCGTTCGGTCAACACGATCAGCGCGCAGATCGGGCAGGAAATGGGCTTCGGCACCATCGCCTCCATGGCCAACCGCTTCGGCGTCTCGGACCGCATCGACCCCTATCCCTCGATGGTGCTCGGCACCAACGAGGTGCGGCTCATCGACATGACCCGCGCCTATGCCAACGTGGCGCGCGGCGGCGTCTCGCTGCCGCCCTATGCGATCCGCAAGGTCGTCACCGCCGATGGCCGCCTGCTCTACAGCCACGAGCCCGCCGCGCCGCGCGTCCTTGTCGCGCCCTGGGTCGCGCAGGACATGACCGATCTTCTCCAGACCGGCGTGATGAGCGGCACCGGCCGCGCCGCCAATCTCGGCCGCCCGACGGCGGGCAAGACGGGCACCACCCAGTCCAACCGCGACGGCTGGTTCATCGGCTTCTCCTCGGGGCTCACCACCGGCGTGTGGATGGGCAATGACGACAACCGTCCGGTCAGCGGCCTGCAAGGCGGCACCGCGCCCGCGCGCGCCTTCCGCGACTTCATGTCGAAGGCCGTCGCCAACCGTCCGGTCGAATCCTTCGACATTCCCGGCGAACTGCCCGACTGGCAGCTCGAGCCCGACGAGGAAGCGTGGATGGAGGGCGATCCGCTGCTCGATCCCTACGGCATGCCGGTCGAGACCGACCCGCTCGCGCCGCTTCCGAACGACGATGCGCTCGCCCCGGTCGACGAGGATTGGCTCGACGACGTGCTGCGCCGCGACGGCGAGCGCGAGGATCCGCTCGCCCGCCCGGGCCAACAGCCACAGCGCCCCCAGCCGCCGCGCCAGCCGGCCCAGCCGCGCGACAATATGGATGTGATCAGGGTCGAGCCGCTGGCCCCGCCGCCCGAGCCCTCAGGCCCCGACCAGCCGCAACCCCGGCGCTAGCGCCCGCAGCGCCGCGCGCGCGGCCTTGGCATCACCTTCGTAAATGGCGTCCTGCACCGCGTGGAAAGCGGGCGAGTGATCCATGTGGATGCGGTGCGCGACCTCATGCGCGGCGACATAGCGGCGTAGCGGATCGGGCACGAGCACCAGCCGCCACGAGAAACGGATGCTCCCACTGGCCGAACAACTGCCCCAGCGGCTTTTCGCATCGCCGACCGACACACTGCTGACACGGACGCCCGCCTTTCCGGCATAATAAGCGACATCGTCCGACAGCAGCCGCCGCGCTTCCTCGCGCAGGAAGGTTTCGACCCGCCGCGCGAAGCCGTCGGCAGGCCCGCCAACCAGCAGCGCACCATCGTCGAGGACTGGGCGGCGCGGCGCATCGGGTGCGTGGCGCAGGAGCAATTCCTCGCCGCGAAAGGGGATGGTCGTTTCCGGTGCGAAGGATCGGGCCTCGGGCCGCCCCGCGCGCTGCCGCTCGATCCAGCCCGCCTCGCCGCTCGCCCAGGCCAGCGCCGCACGTGCCGATCCCCGTTTCGGGAGCACCAGCCGCACGCGGTCCCGCGCCGCGTCATAGCGGAGCGAGAAACGCCGCGCCCGCGCGTGGCGGACGAGATCGACCGCGATCGGCGGGTCGAGCGTGTCGATCAGCGCCTCAGAGGGCACGGTCGACGAGATGATGTTCGATATCGCCGGCCTCGTCCTCGCTGACAGTCCAGCCGCGTGTCGATTCGCCCGCGCGGTGCACCGCTTCGGGATCGCCGCTGATCAGATAGTGCCACGCCGGCAGCGGCTTGCCCTCGGCGCGCAGGCGATAGGCGCAGGTCGTCGGCAGCCAGCGCGTCTCGGGCACCGCCTCGGCGGTCAGCTGGAGGCAGTCGGGCACATGGGCCTTGCGGTCGCCATAGTCGGTGCAGCGCCCCGTTTCGGTGTCGAGCAGGCGGCACGCCACGTTGGTCGCATAATAGGCCCCGGTGTCGGCGTCCTCCGCCTTGTGCAGGCAGCAGCGCCCGCACCCGTCGCACAGCGCTTCCCACTGTCCGGCGTCGAGTTCGCGCAAGGGCTTTTCCCAGAAGGGTTTTTTGCTATTCATTGGCGCGACCTTGGGCGGCGACGCCCGCATCTTCAAGTCGAAAAGGTGGTTGTTCCCATGTCCCGTACGCTCTTCGCCGCGATGGCCGGCCTCGCCCTTCTCGCTACCCCCGCCGTTGCTTCGGCGCAGGGTCTGTCGGACGGCGAAAGCTTCGTTTCGGCGGTGCGCAAGGCCGACACCGGCAAGGCGTTCGAACTGCTCGACAACAACGATTTCCGCTCGATCAACTATCGCAGCGTGACCGGCGAGACCGCGCTCCATGTCGCGCTCGACAACAAGCGGCCGGGCTGGACCAGCCTGCTGCTGCAGCGCGGCGCCGATGCCAATATCAAGCGCGGTGACGGGATGCCCCCGCTGATGATCGCGACCGAGCGACAGGACCTGAAGAGCGTCGAGGCCCTCCTGCGTGCCCGCGCCCGCCCCAACGCCACCAATCGCGCCGGCGAGACCGCGCTGACGCTGGCGGTGCGCCTGCGCAACAAGCCGATCATCGAAGCGCTGCTCGAGCGCGGCGCGGATGCCGACATCGCCGACAGTTCGGCCGGCCTCAGTGCGCGCGACTATGCGCGCCGCGACAGTCGCAATCCCGACATCCTCGCGATGATCGAGGCAGCCGAGCGCAAGTCCGAGGAAGAAAAGGAAGAAGAGGGCCTGCAGTTCGGCCCCATCCTGCGCTGACGCCCTAGCGTTCGTCGCCGAGGCTGGGGTCGAGCCCCGCTGCCAACCGCCGCGCCGCGCGCCGCGCGAAGCGGGCCGTCTCGGCCTTGCGCCGCGCCGGTGCCAGTGCATCCTCCGCCGCCTCGCGCCGGATCGCCGCGTCATAACGGTCGGCGACGATCAGCCCCGACAGGTCGGGGAGATAATCCTCGCCATCGCAGATGGCGGCGAGGTCGGGCGTCACTGCCCAGTAGAAGCGGTCGCAATAGTCGAGATAGTCGCGCCACTTTGCGTCGGTGGTGAGGTCGGCCCTGGCCACCTTCACCTCGACGATCACCAGCTTGCCCTTCGAATCGAGCCCCATGAGGTCGGCACGCCGTCCGTTGGGCAGCGGCACTTCGCAGATCATGAAGGTCGAGGCCCGGGCGAAAAGCCGCGTCACCCCGCGCGCCACGTCGAGCGCGACAGGCGGCGAATCGGAAAGGCAGTCCATGACGGTCATCCTAGCCGCCATGAGAACAAAAGGCGACCATCTGGTCGCCTCCTGCGCTTCAGTGCCTAGTGATACTGGTAGAAGATGTGGTTGCCGATGGCGCCCATGCGCTTCAGCCGCCAACGCGGGCTGACATAATTGGCATGGAAGAAAAGCGCCTCGCCCATCTCGGTACCTGCATGGCCCGCATCGGCGATGCGCGCCACCGCCACCGCGGTGCGCCAGGCACGGCTGTCGCGGTTGGGCTGCGGGATGCGGCCACCGCGCACGAAGCTGAACTGGCGGTGCTGCTTGATCACCGCGCAATAGCTGTCGGGAAAACGATGATGGTCGGCGCGGTTGAGGATGACCTCGGCCACCGCGAGCTGGCCGTCGAGCGGTTCGCCGCGGGTCTCGAAATAGACCGCGCGCGCAAGGCAATCCATCTGCTCGTTACGCGGGTTCACGCCCGCATGCTGCGCCACGAGGGTGGGAAGGTCGAGGGGAACCTCGGCTTCGACCGTTTCGGCCAGTTCATCCGCCTCGGAGGCGGTCAGCGCATCGAACGCCGCTTCGTCGCCGCTCAGCAAATCGCCCTGTTCGAGGAGGCCTTCGGTCGCGGGGACCGTCACCTCGGGCAGTGCCACCACCGGGACCAGCGCGGAGCCGACGACCGGCAGGCTGGCAAGGTTGGGCACGTCGCGCGCGGGAGCGACCTGGGTGGTCGCGGTCGCCGCAAGCGCAAAGGCGGCAATTCGAAGACTGGCTTTCATCCCTATCCCGGTACTGGCGGTGCGCTTGCTGTTTCGGGAGCCGGACGCCGATGCGTCCGCACGAAAAAACTACCCGAAAAGCTTGCAACCCCGTCTGCGTGATGCGTGCTGAATGCCGCACCCTCCGCTCAATTCCCGGCGCCAATGTACGCTAAAAATGGCAAAATCAAGAAATGAAAATGGTTTCTTTCCGAAAAGACTCGGCGTCCGGCAGGTCGAGTTCCACGATCCAGAGGTCGGGGTCATATTGACGACGCTTTGACAGAAAGCCTTGCAATTCAATGGGATCGGTCAAATCGGACGGCCCGATATCGGCCCATTCATATGTCCCCGAGCGGGACAGTTCGCGGCCGAGGCAAAAACGGGTGTTTCCGCGCTCGAGCAGCAGGATGAGCAGCGATCCGCGCTCCTCATCACCCTTTTGCAACAGCATCCCCATCCCGCCCTGCGACTCTGCCGCGCGCATCAGCGCCCGCGCTTCGAGCCCGGCGGGAAGGCGCTCGCCCGTCACTCGCTGCGGTAGCCGTCGAGCCCGGCCAGCGCGATGCGGCTGCGCATGAAGGTGCCGGTGCCGCGCGCACATTCCTCGCCCTCGGCATCGACGATCCGCGCTTCGGCGACGAGGACGCGGCGCTTGCCGGAGATCCAGGTGCCCTCGGCAACTGCGGGACCCGCGGCCATCGGCCGGGTGAAATGGAGGTTGAAGGCGGTGGTCAGGAGGAAGCGGTCACTGACCAGCCCGTTGGCCGCGAAAAAGGCGGCATCGTCGAGCATCTTGAAATAGACCGAGCCATGCGCGGCGCCCGCGGCGTGAAAGTGGCGTTCCTCGACGGTAAAGTCGATCCGCGCCTTGCCCGCCTCGGCGAGTGTCAGCCTGGAGATGAAACGGTGGTTGATCGGCGCGGCGGCATAAAGCTGCTCGAGCCCGCGCAGATGCGCCTCGAGCCCGCTCGGATGCGCCCCCTCAGGCAGCGGTGCGTTCATCGCAGCTCATCAACACCGCGTTGAAGGCATCGCGGTCGCGCGCGCCGCGCAGCCGCTCGACGGTGGCGCCGTCGCGCACCGCGCGGCTCACCGCCGCAAGCGCGCGCAAGTGCTCGGCACCTCGGTCGATCGGCGACAGGAGGCAGAAGAGGAGGTCGACGGGCATCTTGTCGATCGCCTTGTAATCGACCGGCTGGTCGAGCCGGAGGACGAGGCCGTGTACCTTGTCGAGCCCGGCGATCTTGCCGTGCGGGATGGCGATGCCGCCACCGAATCCGGTGCTGCCGAGGCGCTCGCGCTCGATCAGCGCATCGACGACGCGCGCCGGCTCGATGCCGAGCTTCAGGCCCGCGAGCTGCCCCATCTGCTGGAGCAACGCGCGCTTGTCCTTGGCAGCCACGTCGAGACGGATCGACGACAAGTCGATGAAATCACTCAAATTCATCACAATACTCTTTTGCCCTCCCTGGCGGGGGGCTCCTTAACGCGGATAAATGCTTTTGTCAGCCTCGGCCGGGTTCGACCCATCCGATGGTGCCATCGTCACGCCGATAGACCATGTTCAATTCATCCGATTGGCTGTTCCTGAACATCAGCGCATTGGCGTTCCTGAGGTCGAGCATCATCACCGCATCACCGACGCTCGCCTTGGGGATGTCGGTATGTGTCTCCGCGACGATCGCGGGCGAGTCGCTGGCCGGCGTCTCGTCGTCATTGCCGATCTCGAGGACGCGATATTCGGCTTCGGCCGGCAGTTCCTGCATCGGTTCCGAGCGGCGCTCGCGCAGCCGTTCGGCATAGCGCTTGAGCTGGCGTTCGATCTTGTCGGCGGCGCCCTCGAAGGCGATGTGCGCATCCCCGGCCCGGTTCGAGGCCTTGAGGACGTGACCATTGGTCACCGGGGCGACGATATCGCAGCGGAACTGGTCATGAGGAGCGCGTCCGAAGGTCACGTTGGCGGCCACGGCCCGCGAAAAATACTTCTCGGTCATCGTCTCGATCCGATCCGCCACATGATCCTGCAGGGCGGCTCCGGTATCGACCTGGTGGCCGGCGACACGGATTTCCATGCGCTTCCTCCTCTTATATGCCCGCCAGGTTCGCGCGGCGGGACTTCCGCTTTTGCCTAGCTGGTCACTCCCACGCTGTTCCACAACGGGTCGGCCATCTTGGCGATGAAATTACGATGTGCTTCGGCTTCTTGTTCCGTCGGTGCATGCGGGCGCGGTGGACGGGCCGCGCGGGCCGGTTCGGGCGCCGCGACCGCAACTGCGATCGGCGCCGCTTCTGAAGCGATTTCGGCGGGGTCGAGCCCCAGTCCGATCTGCCGCCCGCCGGTCAGCTCGATATAGACCTGCGCCAAGAGTTCGGCGTCGAGCAGCGCGCCATGCTTGACGCGCGCCGAGCGGTCGACGCCGAAGCGGCCGCACAGCGCATCGAGGCTGTGCTTGGCGCCCGGAAACTTGCCGCGCGCGATGACCAGCGTGTCGACCATGCGGCTCATGCACACGGCCTCGCGCGCGCACAGGCCGAGTTCGTTGTTGAGGAAGCCGAAGTCGAAGCTGGCATTATGCGCGACCAGCGGGTCGCCGCCGATGAACTCGAGCAGTTCCTCGACCTTGTCGCGGAACAAGGGCTGGCCCGAGAGGAATTTCTCCGACAGGCCGTGCACCGCCTCGGCTTCGGACGGCATCGAGCGTTCGGGATTGAAATAGGCGTGGAAGGTGCGGCCGGTCTCGACCCGCCCGATGAGTTCGACGCAACCGATCTCGACCATGCGGTCGCCCCCCGCGGGCGACAGGCCCGTGGTTTCGGTATCGAAGACGATTTCACGCATGCCGATCTTATGCGCCTTGGCCGAGGCCGAGGCAAGCGAGGATCGCCTCGACTTGTCGCTCGCTATCCTCGAGCGAGCCGCTCGTATCGATGACATGGTCGGCGCGGGCGCGCTTTTCCGCGTCGGGCAGCTGCCGGGCACGGATGGCGGCGAATTTTTCAGGGGTCATGCCGGGGCGCGCCAGCACGCGCTTTTCCTGGACCTCGGGGGGTGCCGACACGGTGATGACCGCGTCGAACTGCCCCTCACCGCCGGTTTCGAACAGCAGCGGGATGTCGAACAGGAGCGCGGGACGGTCGCCATGCTCGAGGATGAAACGGGTGCGTTCATGATGGACTGCGGGGTGCACCAGCGCCTCGAGCCGCGATAGCTTGTCGGGGTCGCCAAGCACCACTTTCGAGAGCGCATCGCGATCGACCCCGCCCTCCCCGGTGGTGCCGGGGAACATGCGTTCGATCTCGGGGACCAGCGCCCCGCCCGGCCCCTGCAACCGGCGCACCACCGCATCGGCATCGAAGACGGGGACGCCGCGCTGTTCGAACATGGCCGCGACGGTGGACTTGCCCATGCCGATCGAGCCGGTGATGGCGAGCTTCTTCATGCACGCAGCTTTTCGAACAGGGCGGCGTCATCCTCGCGGCGAGGCGGCTGGCCGAAGAAGAGCTCGAAGCTCGAGGCGGCCTGTTCGACGAGCATGTCGATGCCGTCGATGATCCCGAGCCCGCGCTTTTTCGCGGCGCGAAGCAATTCGGTCTCGACGGGCGCCGACACCATGTCGAAGACCCAGCCTTCGGGGACCAGTTTCGACACGTCGCAATTGAGACAATCATGCCCGACCATGCCGAGCGGGGTGGCATTGATGATGCCGTCGCCCGCGGGACGCACATCGAGCGGAACGGGTTCGTAGGCGAGCCCGAACTGCACCGCGAGCTGCACCGCCTTCTGGACGTCGCGGGCATGGATGACGATGCCGGTCAGACCGAGCGAGGCCGCCGCCACGAGCACCGCGCGCGCCGCGCCGCCCGTGCCATAGAGATGGAGACGCGCCATCGGCCGTCCCGCCTCGTGGAGACTGGCAAGGATGAGCATCACCGCGCCGACATCGCTGTTGCCCGCGATGATCTTGTGATCGCGGGGCACGAGCATGTTGGCGGCGCCCGTCGTCACCGCGCGGTCGGTCGCCTCGTCGGCGATCCGGATCGCCTCGAGCTTGACCGGCATGGTGACATTGCAGCCGAGCCAGGCGGGATCGCCGCGTTTCTCGGCGAGATAGGCCTCGAGCCCGTCCTTGCCGACGCGGGCGCGCCGATAGTCGGCGGCCAGCCCGAGCTCGTCGAGCCAATGCCGGTGGATGAGCGGCGATTTCGACTGCTCGATCGGGTCGCCGATCACTTCGGCATATGCACCGTCGGGAAGCGGCGGCGGTTCTTGCTGTTGGTCCTTTTCGCTCATCGCGTCATCAACCCCCGCTCCCTGAGCGCCCCGAGCAGCGGCAAGAGCGGCATGCCGAGGATGGTGAAATAGCTGCCCTCGATACTGTCGAACAAATTCACCCCCGGCCCCTCCATCCGGAAGACGCCGACGCAATAGGAAACCTCGGGCCATTCGGCGGCGAGATATTCCTCGATAAAGGTGTCCGACAGGTCGCGGACCTGCAGCCGCGCGCTCTCGCCGTGGATCCAGTCGACCGCGCCGCCCTTGGCGAGCGCCACCGCGGAGGACAACTGCATCACCTTGCCCGAGAAGAAGCGCAAATGCTCGGCCGCCTGTTCGCGGGTGGCGGGTTTGTCGAAGAGGCGGCCCTCGACCGACACCACGCTGTCCGAGCCGATCGCATAGCCCTCGACATCGACCGATTGCGCCTTCGCTTCGGCTAGCCGCACCGACAAGGTCTCGCCATCGCCCATATGGCGCGCCTTGATGACATCCTCGTCGACCGCGGGTTTCATCACATCATAGGTGACGCCCGCCTGGTCGAGCATGGCCCGCCTGATCGGGCTCGTGGAGGCAAGGATGAGGCTCATGGGCACCGTTCTGTGGAAAAGTCTGTGGTCGGGACTAGCGCGAAAATGTGAGCCGCTGCAATCGGGCCATCGGCCCCCGCATCTACTGAATCTTTGCTAGGTTCTTTCCACAGCCGCCACGCCGAAAATGAATCCTGTGGATAGCGGGAATGATTCTGCGAGATTCAGAGAGTGAATCATCGAAGCGCTGAATCACCCTCCGCTGTTGGCAAAAGCGGTATCCCCGCCTAAATCCCGCTGCCAAGCGGCCAATCACTTACTGAATCCTTTTCTATATATATAAGAATGAAAGAAGAGAGGGTGGCGTCCATGCCAACGAACAAGCGCCTGCTTGGCGTGCTCAAGGGTGAGCGTCACGATCCGCCTCCCGCCTGGATGATGCGCCAGGCCGGACGCTATCTTCCCGAATATCGCGAGCTGCGCGCCGAGAAGGGTGGCTTCCTCGATCTCGTCTACGACCCCGAGGCCGCGGCCGAGATCACCTTGCAGCCGCTGCGCCGCTTCCCGTTCGAGGGGGCGATCCTCTTCTCCGACATCCTGATCATCCCTTACGCGCTGGGGCAGGACCTGACCTTCGTCGCCGGCGAAGGCCCGCGCCTGAAGCCCACGCTCGACGAGAATGCGCTGGAGAGCCTTACGAGGCACCCTGAGCGCCTCGAACCGATCTACGAGACGGTGCGCCTCGTCAAAGCGCAGCTCGAGCCTCACATCACGCTCCTGGGCTTTGCAGGGAGCCCGTGGACCGTCGCGACCTACATGGTCGCGGGGCAAGGCTCGAAGGACCAGATGGCGACGCGCGTGATGGCTTACACGGAGCGGACACGCTTCGCCGCGCTGATCGAGGCCATCGCCGAAATGACCGTCGATTACCTGTCGGGACAGGTCGAGGCCGGTGCCGACGCGGTCCAGCTGTTCGACAGCTGGTCGGGCAGCCTTGCCCCCGAGGAATTCCGTGCCTGGGTGATCGAACCCACGAAGCGCATCGTCACCGCGTTCAAGGCGCGCCACCCGGATGTCCCCGTCATCGGCTTTCCGAAGGGCGCAGGCGAAAAGCTCCCCGAATATGCGCGCGCGACCGGTGTCGATGCGGTCGGGGTCGACGAGACCATCGATCCCGTCTGGGCGCATGAGAACCTGCCCGAGGGGCTTCCCGTCCAAGGCAATCTCGACCCGCTGCTCCTCATCGGCGGCGGTGAGCGTCTCGAACAGGCGGTCGATCGGGTGAAAAGCGCCTTTGCCGGCCGCCCCCACATCTTCAATCTCGGCCACGGGATCGACAAGTCGACCCCCATCG